>JAOXRY010000462.1 GCA_025800305.1 Campylobacterales bacterium
GATTTATTGATAAATGGCAAGTAACCCATAAGTTAGCCAATATAAGAGCAGTATTAACTTCAAAGTTTGATTTAACTTTAGGGGAAGATGACATGGATGAAATTGAAAGAGCTATGGTAGATATAAAAGTATGGAAAAAGCAAGGAGATTAAAATGTACTACGCACTACTCAACGACACCAAACAAAGATGCACACCAAAGTTTATAAGTGGCATATACGATATAAATCCTTCCTACAAAGAAGAGAAAACTCCAAGAGTCTCTAAATATATGTTTCCTTATGATTTTCAAAGAAAAGAGGAGCTGCAAGAGATAGATACTCTCTATCTTAATTTTTATAAAAATTTTTCAAAATCTTTTTTAGATACTGACTATAGAATTGATCATGGGCATATTTTCTCTTTAGATTTTTTTCAGCTGTTAAAAAACTTTAGGATAAGTGAGTATTTAAAAAAAGATCTCATAGTTACACATAAAGGAGAGTTATTAACAACTCCTTTTGTCTATATGGATTTTATCCAAAAACCTCCTTTTGACTTTATTGATCTAGAGAGTTCTGTAGTGCTAAAGCATAAAGAATATGGAAATATTTTTCCACAAAAGATAGCACTCCAAACCAAAGCAGAAAACTACGACATCTTTCCTTTTGGAAATACAGATATAAGTAGGTTTTTAGTGGTAAATAAAAAGTTAAAAGAGGCAATAGAAAAAGAGAAGTTGAAAGGGTTTAAGTTTATACCTTTAGAGGAATTTCCTAAAGTTTTTGCAAGTGAATATAACTTTAATTTAAAAGAGTATAAATGATAAGACTTTTTCCTGAACTTTATGGCTTTGCGATATTCTCTTCTAATGGATTACAAGAGTATATAAAACAAAATAGCCTTAGTAAAAATCTTTTAAAGTATTTAGAAGATGAGAGCAACTCAAAAAAACTAATGGAGCAAAAACTTATCTATCCTATTTTTAATATGGATGAGGGTTTGTATAGTTTTGAATATATCTTAAGTGAAGATGGAAAAAAGAGCCATATAAAAAGTGATGGTAGTTTGGCTGTTAGTGGTGTGGGATATTTGGCTGATTTTTCATATAAGGACTTGATAAAAAATCAAAAAGCTATAGAGTTTTCTGTGCCACAAGGGAAGTATGAGATAGAATTTATTGTGGATAATCAAAATGAGCATATTATGATTAAATTTAAAAGGGTAAAGAGTGAGTAGTATATGTAAAAAACACAACCTTATCCCATATCCTCCAAAAGAGCAAGAGAAACTTGGAATCGCCCTAGATACCATAGGAAAACTTCCTATAAATGGTATGAGAGTAAAAAATGAAAATGGCACTTGTGGTTGGTATATTTGGTGTGGAGAAGAGTATAAAGAGGATAGTGACTTTTTTAGTCCTTTATGTGTAGAGCATATAGAGAACTATTTGCTAGATATTAAAGAGTATTTGGATTTGCCTTTAGGGTATCGGTTTTTATTAGCACCTAATTATGAAGATATTTGGGAGGATAAAGGACTTTTAGATGAAGTATGAAAGTATCTAAATAACAAATAGAAATGTACTTGTATAATATATAAAACAGCTATGTTTCGAGAGTTATTGAAGAGATTTAAGTATTAGAACTTTAAATAAACTCTTAAAAGTAACTAATCAGTTAGGTTTAGATCTTGTAGGAAATGAATAATGAGAAAGCTGCAATTTTAGCTTTTTTAGTTCATAGTATCTTTGGTACTGCATAGAGTAACTTATTAGAAAGCAAGTGGTACCGCTGGACGGATTCGAACCGTCACGACCGAAGTCATTGGATTTTGAATCTATTAAATATAATGCTACACAATAGTATACAGTGTTATAGGTTACCTTTTTACTGGGTTTATTGACGTTTTTGTAGTGATTTTTTAATACACAGTAGTACACAGGACTGCACCCAAAACTGTACCCAAAAATATTATTATTTAAACGCTAATTTAGCAGTAAATTAAAAAAACCATCTATTTAATTAGTGGATTTTTAATAGAATTATTCTATATATATGCTTACTTTTTATTGACAAAATTGTAATGATTTCAAAAGATAATTATTGATTCTATTTAAATCACACTTGAAAAAACATACGAATACCGTATAATAAAAAGGAGAAGAAAATATGAAAACTAAAGATATAGAATCATTATTTGGTGTTCCTCCAACAATACTCTTTGACTGGAATAAAGAAAATCATAAAAAAATAATTTAGCTAAACCATTAAAGAATCTAACTACTAAAGAAGCAGAAAAGATTATAAATTTTTCTGCTAAAGAGACAAAACCTATGATGTTCTTCTCCACTGTTAATTATTCAATTGGAGATAAGTCAAAGCACTTTACCATTATCTTTTTAAAAAAGTTCTTCTATAAAAAGAAAGAGTTAACTGCTTATGAAAAATATTCTATTAAAACCATCAGAAGGAAAGCTAAGAAAGATCAGATTTAAGATTTTGTAGCTTATTACAATATACTACAGAATATAGTTAAAAAGTTACTTTTTATGTAGTGACTGTTTTAAGTTTTTAAACTTTCTATTACCTGAGTTTGTATCTCTTTAAAAGACAAATCAACCCTATCCTTTTCACTTAGATAAACAGCTTCATCGTCTTGAGGTTCTTTTTTTGATTTGATAAAATCAATTATGTTATTCATAGTGGTGATATTGCTATTCATTTTAGCAAACAGAACAATAATCTCTTTTTGAGTTAAAATCTTATTCTCCAATATTGCTCCAAAGTCAAACAGATCTCTTGATTTTTCTCTCATCACAAAAGCAACAATCTTTAATTTAGCAATAGTTTTAAGATCTAATATTTTCACTTTTGAGTTCTCAAAAGTTTCAAAAGTGGCTTGTGAAAGTATCTCTTTTTGAATAGGTCTGTTTGCTTGAAAAAATTCTAACTTAACACTATTTATCACAAACTTGATTATATACTCGTCTGGTACCAGCCCAGCTATTCTTAAAGCAGTAATATTCTCATCTTGAATTTTACTTCCTCCTAGTGCTGTTATAGATGGAATGATTTGTTTGTAAGGTAAAGTATTGGCAGAAACTATATCAATATCCTCAGATACTCTATGATTTAAATAGTAAGCTAAAGCAGTACCACCAGTAAAGCATAAGTCATTTTCAAAAATTTTGTTATTACAGATTTTATCTAAAGTATCTCTTACATTAACAGTCATTGATAATGCCTATTAATTGTCTATACATCTCATTTTGCTCATATTTTCCTGTTAATGGTATATCCATACCGCTAGTTGAAATATAGCCTTTTTTGTACATACTTTTGTACTTGTCTTTTAATACACTTTTAACCATATTCTTACCAAATTGAGTACATAAAGTTTTGATGTCTCCTTCATTCATACTTGATAGATAGTTCGAGATAATAGAGTAAACTTTTTGTTCGCTAGATTCATTTGTTTGCCAAAATAAGTTTTGAGAGTAATTTTTAGGATCAAATATAGCAATATCATGTAGATCTACAGCATTAATTTTTTCTTTAGATTCTTGATAGTCTAGAGATTCTAACAGAGAGTATAATCTTTGTCTGTTTTTTTTCCAGTCTCTTAGTGTTCTATCTGGTACATCTAATAATTTACTTATTTGTTGTTGTGTCATAATTACAACCTTTCAATAAGTATTATAGGCGAATACCGCCTATTTGTCAATATTATGAGTTTATCTAAAGAAAAATAAGCTTTTTATCATAATCATTTAGTTTCTCTAATAAGTTATTCTTTATAAACATATTAATACAAACACCAAATCTTGTATCCCAATTATGAATAGTTTTTATATAGGTATTTTTTTCTTTTAAAGATTGCTTAGTAATTATTGTGGTATTTATTTTTTTAATTCCACAAGAATTTCAATTACACCGATAATAGTGTTTAAGTCACTTTGCTTACTTAAGATTTCGAATGTTTCTGTAGTTAGATAGCCATCTTAAAAAAACTTTGTGATGATATAGAGTATTGGGATAAAAACAAAACATTTGATGTTTTTGAAATTGCAACAAGAATTCATCACAGAGCTGTTCAAATTCATCCTTTTAAAAATGGTAATGGCAGATGGAGTAGGATGTTAGCAAATATATATCTAAGGCAACAGGGGAAAATGCCTATCCGTTGGCAGAAAGATCTGCTGACTAAAGAAAATCCAAAAAGAGATGAATACATTAAAGCATTAAAAAAAGCTGACCAAAATGATTTTGAAAATTTAATTAATATCCATAGAGTTACTTATTAATATTTTTTAATTTTTTACTTATTGATTAAGTTATTTTTAATTATAGTTCATGATTATTATATGGAGGATATCATGTTTCAATTAAAATTTAGTCCTGTAGTTATTAAACATCTGGGGTTGAGTATGTATAGTACCCTACCCCCTGTTTTAGCAGAATTAATTACAAACTCATATGATGCTGATGCTTCAGAAGTCACAAT
This sequence comes from Campylobacterales bacterium, assembly GCA_025800305.1. GTDB lineage: Bacteria > Campylobacterota > Campylobacteria > Campylobacterales > SZUA-545 > JAOXRY01. The sequence continues at coordinate 4,485 of JAOXRY010000462.1, forward strand.
TACAATAAATCAACAAAATAAGTCGATTGAGGTATTGGATAATGGATGTGGAATGACTGCAAATGAGCTAAATCAAGATTTTCTTAATGTGGGAAGAAATAGACGAGAAAAAGACACAACAATTGAAACAGAAAAATTCACTAGAAAGGTCACAGGAAAAAAAGGGATAGGAAAACTATCAGTATTTGGAATTTGTAGTGAAATATATGTAGAAAGTTGCAAAGATGGAGAAATTAATGCATTTGAAATGAATTATGAAGAGCTTGTAAAAAGAAAAGATGATGGACCTCTAGACTTACAACCTAAAATAGATAATGAAAAGACAACTAAAGAAAGCTACACAAAAATTGAATTAAGAGAATTATCACGTAAATCAATTATACCAGTTATTGATACAGCAAACTCAATACTAACAAGGTTAAATATTTTTGATAAAAACTTCAAATGCACTATTGAAGATAATAAAGAGAGTAAAGAATTAACAAATGAAGCTAGAATAGAATTGATAGAGAAAGGACGTCAATTTTACTGGAATTTACCATCAAGTTTTGAGAAACTAAATATTGAAGAAGATACAATTAAGTACTTTGAAGATAATAATATTACAGGACGAATTATAACCACAAAAGACACTATAAAAGAAGCATTTAAAGGAATAACTCTCTATGCCAGAGGTAAACTAGCAAATAATCCAGAATTTTATGGAGTGAAATTAAGTAATTCTCATGCTTTCTCTTATATGAACGGCTCAATTGACATAGATTATTTAGATAAAGAAACAGGTGAAGATAATATTTCTACAGCAAGAAATTCACTTATTTGGGAAAATGATGAACCTGCAGAATTAAAACGTCATCTTCAAGAAGTCATTAAAAAAATTGGTTCTAACTGGAGAGAACAAAGAATTGAGGAAAGAGATAAAGAACTAACAGAAACACACAATATTAATACTACTTGGTATGAATCAACTATTCAAAGTAGAACAGATAAGAAATTAGCAAAAAAAATAACAGATATAGTAGTATCCTCTGATCTAGATATCAAAAAGACAAAAGATTTGATTCAATATGTTCAAGGAGCATTTGAATTTGAAGTTTTTAGAGACTATGCCAGTGATATTGAGAATAATATAGATGGTGATAAGTTACTAAAGCTTCTTAAAGACTGGGAAGTAATTGAGTCTAAAGAACAATATAGATTAGCTATTGGTAGAATTGAGACTATAAATAAGTTTAGAGAATTAATAGAAGCTGATACCAAAGAAGTTGGAGGTATTGAGTCAATGCATAAATTTTTAAATACCTTTCCTTGGATCTTAGAACCAAGAATTTCTAGTTTTGATGATGAAAAGACATATAAACAGATACTTATAGAGAATTTCCCAGATACTACATTAGAGATAAAAAATAGAAGAATTGACTTCCTATGTAAAAATTTTGGTGATACATTATATGTGCTAGAAATTAAAAGAAGTCAAAAGATTATTGGAAAAGATGACTTAATGCAATTAGCAGAATATTGTGAATTTATTAGTACACAGCTTCGAGAAAACAATTCAGATAGAAGTAAGTTATCAAGAGTAAAGGGATATATTATCGGTAAAGAACTTCAAGATAATGGTCTTGTTAGAACTAAAAGAAACAATATGGAAAGCAATAATATGTTCTTCTTGAGCTACAAAGAAATGTTAGATCAAGCAGAACAATACCATAAAGAGTTTATTGATAGTTACGAAAAAATAAATAATTTATTGCCTTCAAGCGACAGCTGAGACTATTGTCTCTCCCACAGCCTTAGAAAGATTGATAGGAACAGCATTTCCTATCTGTCTTGCAATTTCATTATCAGAACCATAAAATTGATAATTTGCTGGAAATGTCTGGATTAAGGCACCTTCTCTTAGAGAAAGAGCTCTATCTTGTTCTGGATGTCCAAAACGTCCACTGTAGTATTCATTGAATTTGGTTGTGATTGTTGCACTTAGTTTATCCCAACTTAGTCTTCCATAGTTGTCAATAAATGACTCTTTTTTTCTATGGCAGTTTACTTTGAGATCATCACTCCAAGCTGATCGTAATCCTCCATTTAGAGGGGTTGCTTGTATTCTTTTTAGGTTGAGTTTATTGAGTTTTTTTGATCTGTGAAGTAGATCATTATTAGATGGTGTATGATGGGCGATTGGTTCCATATTGTATATTACATCTTTAAGGGTTATTGGATCTTGTTTTTGTAGGTAATCAAGGGATATGTCAATTCTTTTTAGTCTTGTTGCTATTAGAAAGAGTCTCTTTCTATTTTGTGCTACTCCAAAATCTTTTGCATTTAGTACTCTATAGTCATATTTATATCCATTTTTTTCCAGCATTGCTATAAAGTCTGCAAAATATGGGTTTTCTATGTTCAATCTACTTACATTTTCCATTAGGACAAAGTGAGGCTTAACACCGCTTACTACTCTTCTAAACTCATCTAGAAGAGTCTTTCTCTCATCATTTTTCTTCTTTCTGGTGTTCATTGTGCTATAGGGTTGGCATGGTGCACAACCAGCAAGCATAGTAAAGTCCTCTTTTGTTGTGTTGTTTTTGAATAGTTCTTTGACTTCTTTTGCAGTTATGTCGGTGATACTTTTGTTGATAAAGAGTGCATTATTGTTCTTCTCATATGTATTTTTACATGATGATTCAAAATCAACTCCAGCAAATACTTCTATTCCAGCTAATTGTAGCCCCTTTGTTAATCCCCCTGCTCCACTGAAAAAATCAATTGCTTTTATACTCTTCTTCATTTGCTCAACTCCTCTTTCTTTTTAAATAGTCCCTCATCTTTTGGGTTTCTTCTTGGTTTTTGTTTGTATATGTCAATGCCATCAAAAAGATGTTTGTATTCGATTTTTTTGTCAACCAGCTCTCCTAGTAGAACAGAGATAATGGCTAGATTTTTTGGGATTCTTTCTTTGGTAGATAGATTGGTTAATGAGTTAGGTGTAGCTTTAATCAAAGTTGCAAATTCTTTGATATTAAGTCCCGCTTTTCCTATGTTTCTTGTAAATTCACCGTAATTCATCAATCCTCCAATTAAATTACTTATATTTATACAATCAATAATCTTAAAAAACACTTAAAAATATTAGTTAAACAAATATTTATATTTGTTTAATTTACATAAATATATTATTATATGTGTAGAAATAACAATATTTTATTTGTTGTATTTTGATTTATTTAAAATAGTCTTTCTCATATAGTAAAAAGAAAAGGGGTTTAATAGAATTGATTTACTATAAAAAGAACATCAAGCTTATGAAAATAGTAGCCATACAGAATTTTCAGAGAAAGAGCCTTCTATTGAAGTGCGTAATATAGATGCTTATTATCCAGCATCAAATAGTGGTAACTTATACATTATTCAAATAATAGAAACTAACTTAAAAACAAATTAGAAATATCACTCCAAAAGGCTTAACAATAGAAATCAAAGCTTTTTGGTGAATTTTAATTATAAAATAGTGAGCAGTGCACCCAAAACTGCACCCAAAACTGTACCCAAAACTGTACCCAAAGCTAAAAAAAGAAAAAAACCAAAACACCAACAAAACCATTGGTGCCGCTGGACGGATTCGAACCGTCACAACCGAAGTCATTGGATTTTGAATCCAACGTGTCTACCAATTCCACCACAGCGGCATAGATTTGGCTTGTATGTTATCCACATATATCTTAAACAAACTCTTAAAATTTTAGGAACCATATTTGCTTCAATTTGTCGATATATCAAATAAAAAGAGATTCTTATGAGAGTTGCAACAGTTAGTCCTTATATTAATTTTAACAATAATCAGCAAGATCTTTTAGGAGATCTTACCAAAGTAAATGACCAGATCTCTTCTGGAAAAAAGATTAAGTATGGTTATGAAGACATGGAAAGTTATCTAGACTTTCTAAAATATGATCATGAAATCAAAGCTCTACAGCAAGTATCTGATACTGCTAGTAAAGCAGAAAGTTTTGCAAACAATACAGATACTGCTCTAAGTACTCTTAAAAAAACCCTTGAAAGCTTCAAAGTCAAACTTTTAGACGCAGCTAATGGCTCCCATTCCAAAGCTTCTACAATGGCAATTGCTAAAGATCTAGAAGCTCTTAGAAACAATATGCTTGATACAGCAAATACTTCAATTGGTGGGAAATACCTATTTTCAGGAACAGATCTAGCAAACAAACCTTTTAATGAAGATGGAAAATACTCAGGAAATAATAGCCATATCAATGCAGTAATTGGTGATGGAGTTCAAGTTGCTTATAATACACACGGATTAGATCTAGCATATGGATACTCCAGTGATTACTCTAAAAAAATAACAACTAATGTTCAAAAATTCAATATGAGAGAGCTTCACCACAAGGTTTTAGATGATAATGAACCTAATGGTGTTGATACTCAAGTACCAATAAAAAAAGATGATTCAATAATGGAGCTTGTCGGTCAACCTGATGACTCTAAATCGACATACTTTTATATTAGAGGAAAAAGACCTGATGGTTCTGGTATAAAAACAAAGTTTGAAATGAACAATAATGGTACTGTTGAAGATCTAATGGACAAAATAGGAAGAGAGTTTGGAAATACAGAGATCTATAAAGCTGTTAATGTTGAGTTAAACCATTATGGTCAATTTGAGGTTACAGATATCCAATCAGGAAGAATGCTTACAGATTTTCATATTGTAGGAAGCAATGTTGATACAAATAATCTAAATGAAATCACAGCAACATCAGATGCCCATATCCATAGTTTTATGGAGAGTAGATTTGGACTTGCAAAAGATAGTGCTACAGTAAGTATGGAACACGATTATTACGATGACAGAATGATTCGTATGAACACAACATTAAGAAGATTTGATACAGAAGAAGTCGCAACAAAATTTACAAAAACATCAGATCTTTTCCCTCCTGAAGTTGACCAACTAAAAGTTAAGATTAATGGAACAGACTATACAACTAATATTAATAGTAATATTTTAGTTGAAGATATGCTTACTGATATTAAGTCTTTGATAAAAACAGCAACAGGAGAAGACGTTGATGTAGAGATCCAAAGTGGTCAGATCTATATTTTTGATCTTTATAAAAAAGATCCTGTATCTTCTTTCTCTATAACAGCAGTTAACTCTGTCTCAGGTAAAGAAATCAACTCTTTTACAGCAAATGATGGTTTGGCATATGACAAAGCAAGATTTCAAAAAGATGGGGCAACTTTAACATCTAATGTTTCTCAAGTTGATAGATCGACAAGTACCTATGCAACTGATAAGACTCAACTTATCAATGTTGCTTCAATGGAAAACCTTGAAGAACAAGTTATAAAAATGGATTTTTTAGATGTTAACGGGGTAAAAAAAGTTGTAGAAATTACACTAAGAGATAATCCTGATGAAAATGGACATCTTTCAACTTTTCAAATAGTAGAACCTGCTGGAAACAGTACTGTTTATGATATCTATGATGAATTTGGAGAAAAGACTGCTGCATCTCCTTTTACTTACACAGAATTGAGAATCCAAGGTGCTAATCTTGATAGAAGTGAAAGAACCGCTGATGGAGTAACCTATAAACAGCTTATGAATGTAATGCAAACAGTTATAACTGATACACTACCTACTACTAACGATTTTGATAGTTTTCAAAAAGCTGTCGTTGAATCAGGGAAAAGTGCAGATGTTAGTCTTAACGAGTTTGGACAAATTGTTATAAAAGACTATACAACATCAGAAAGTAAAGTCCAATTTTCAATGTATGGTGCTGATAGTGATAGATTTGATAATTATGATAAAACAATGACAAAAACTCTTAAAGAAACTTTTAAAGGACTTAAAGAAGAACAAGGGTGGAACCTTAAAAATACAGATCTAGACAAAACTTTAGATGTAACATTTGGTTTTCCTTTTTCTGGTCCTCTAACTATTAGTGGAACAGACTTTCAAGGAAACCCTGCAACTGTTGATCTAGCAAACACAACGACTCTTCAAGAACTTATGGATGCGATTGATAATACTTTTGGTGATGGAACAGCAAGTGCAGGTTTTGTTACAGATATTGAAGATAATAATCTAATTTTAAGAGACAACTCAGAAAATGGAAAAACTCTTGCCAATTTAAACTTTAGTTTTGCAGGTGCAACAATTGATATGCAAGTTGAAAAATCTCCTCCACTAACATTCTCTGCAAACAATGCACTTACTGTAGACAAAGGGAGTATTAACTTTTTTGAGTCTTTAGACAATGCTATTAGTTCTGTTGAGTCTCAAAATGTAAGAGCAAATTCAGACTCTAGTGATCCAAGAAGTATTGGTGTACAAAACTCCATAGAAGTTGTTGACCATATGCTAGACCATCTTAATAGGCTTCATACTCAAAATGGTTCGGTTTCCAATACTCTTATTATGGCAAAAGAGAAGTCTGAACTTATGGAACTAAATACCAAAGAACTTAGTTCAATGGCAATTGATACTGATATTGGTGAAGCAATGCTTACTATGAACCAAAGATCTTTAGCGTATCAATCACTTCTGGCTACAATTTCAAAAATCAGCCAATTAAACTTAGTAAATTATATTTAAGGATTTTACCATTTATAAAAAAATACTTTTTTCCGTTCTCTCTGCACTTTCATTCTATTTTTTAGTTGCAGTTTTCACAAATAATCTTACAGGAGGTTTTGGTAACGATATCTATATCTATACTCATACCTATTTTGGTTTCATATCCTACCTTCTTCCACTATCTATTTTTATAGGACTTTACTATCTTTACAAAGATTTAGAGTTTACAAAAAGAAGAGCAGAAATTATTTCTGCCACAATACTCCTTCTGTTTTCATTGATTATGCTTCAAGAGTTTAGCTTTTCAAAGTCTTCTTATATTGGTCTAATCATCTATCAATCCATTGTACCAATAGGTGGAATTGCTGGATTTGTGATTTTAAATATATTAATTTTTATCTTAGCTATGCATATATACTTTGATCTCTCAATTGCACTTTTTAAAGAGATTACAAAAAAAGTTGGTGAAAAGTTTCTTTCCCAGTCATATTTAGAGAAAAAAGAGAAGCTTAAAGAAGAACTTACACCTAAGTATAAGAAACAACCAGAAGAGATAGAAGAACCTATCCCATCTGAAAATGAAGAAAAAGAAGAAGAAAAGCTTGAAGTAGAAGTTGACCATGCTAAAGAAATTGAAGAATATCTAGCAAAGAAAAAAGAGGAGATCTTGCAAGTAGATCCTGATGTAGTTGAAGAGTCTCCTTATAGAACAAGAACCTTTACCCCATCTAATTCTATAAAAAAACAAGAAGTAAAAAAAATCATCGAAGAGATTAAAGAAGAAGAGTTAGAAGAGAAAAAAGAGGAAGAAAAGCCTGAGAAACCTGATACAAATACCAAACAAGAAGATCCTCTAGAGAAGTTTTTTCAAGAAGTTCAAACAGTAGATAAGAAGGAAGAACCTCCTTTTGAAAAACCACAAATTGAAGAAAAACCAGAAGTTGTTGTAGAAGAAATTCCAACTCCTTCAACAAATGTTCAAATCGTAAAAGAGTTGGAAGAGAATAAAAAACTTCTTGATGAGATTGAAAAAGGTGAAGTGGAAAAACCAAAAGATTTCAAACTTCCACCTTTAGACTTTTTAGGGAGATCTACTGGAGCCAAAAAAGATGTTAATGAAGCTGAGATTGATGCTAAAATTGAAGACTTACTGGAAAAATTAAAAGTATTTAAAATCGAAGGTGATGTTGTAAGAACATATGCTGGACCTGTTGTAACAACTTTCGAGTTCCGCCCTGCTCCAAACGTCAAAGTTTCAAAGATCTTAAACCTTGAAGATGATATTGCAATGGCACTAAAAGCTCAAACAATCCGTATTCAAGCACCAATTCCAGGGAAAGATGTTGTAGGAATAGAGATACCAAATGTGGAAATTGAAACAATTTATCTAAGAGAACTACTGGAAAATCAAAACTTCCAAGAAGCCTCTTCACCACTAACAATGGCTTTAGGAAAAGATATCGTAGGGAATCCTTTTATTACAGATCTAAGGAAGCTTCCTCACCTTCTTATTGCAGGAACAACTGGAAGTGGTAAGAGTGTTGGTATCAATGGTATGATTCTCTCCCTTCTGTATAGAAACTCACCTGATAGGTTGAAGTTCTTAATGATAGATCCAAAGATGCTGGAATTCTCAATCTATAACGATATTCCTCATCTTCTAACACCTGTAATCACCCAACCAAAACAAGCAATTGCTGCAATGGCAAATATGGTAGTTGAGATGGATAGAAGATATGCTTTAATGGCTAAAACAAAAACAAAATCATTGGAAAGCTACAACGAAAAAGCAAAAGAGGAAGGTAGAGAAGAGATGCCTTTTATTGTTGTTGTTATTGATGAATTGGCAGATCTTATGATGCAAGGTGGAAAAGATGTTGAGATCTCTATTGCTAGACTGGCACAAAAAGCAAGAGCTTGTGGAATCCACTTAATTATTGCTACACAAAGACCATCAACAGATGTTATTACAGGACTTATTAAAGCTAATCTTCCGTCACGTCTAAGCTATAGAGTTGGTTCTAAAATTGACTCTAAAGTAATCCTTGATCAAATGGGTGCAGACTCACTTCTTGGACGTGGAGATCTTCTTTTCACACCTCCTGGAACTGTAGGTCTGGTTAGGCTTCATGCTCCTTGGTCAACAGAGACAGAGATTGATGATATTGTTGAGTTTTTAAAATCACAAAAAGAGGCAGACTATGATCACAGCTTCTTAGATGAAGGCGGAGACTTAGCAGGTGGAAGCGAAGAGAAAACTGATTACAACGGAAAACTTGATGACCTTTACGAAGAAGCAAAAGAGATTGTAATTAATGAGAAGAAAACTTCAATCAGTTATATCCAAAGAAAACTAGGAATTGGCTACAACAGATCTGCAAATATTATTGAACAGTTAGAATTAAAAGGGGTTCTATCAGCTCCTAATGCTAAAGGTCAAAGAGAAGTCGTTGGACATTAATCTTTTAAAGTTCTATAAGAATCGCTTAGAGGTTTTAGAAAAATCAGATCTAGATTTAGATCTGGTTGATAGAACTTTAGTCTTTGACAACACTTTTGAAAACAAGATTGCCAATCCTATTATGATTATTGGTGAAGCTCCTGGAGCCAACGAGGTTGAACAAAGGAAACCTTTTGTAGGAATGGCGGGAAAGAATCTTTCAAAAGTTATTGAGAAATCTGGTTTAAATAGAGAAAAAGACTTTTTAATTACCAATGCTTTTCCTTTTAGAACATTTCAGCACAGTGATTCTGGGATTAAAAATAGAACTCCTAATACAGCAGAACTTAAGTTTGGAGCCACCCTACTCCTTCAAGAGATTGAGATTGTAAAACCTAAAATGATTCTTCTTCTTGGTGGATCTTCTAAAAAATCCTTTTTAAAAATTGCTGATAAAAGTGCTACAAAAACCGTAAAAAATATGGAAAATCACACTGTTTCAGATCTGACATTTGAGACAATAAACTTCACAACAAAAATAGGAATCTCATTCCACCCTAGCCCTCTTGTTTACAATATGGCTAAGAAACGTGAACAACTTCAAAACTTTTTTAAAACCTTAAACCAATACTTATAGTATTTAGCTAAAATATCAACCTAAATTTATAATCTAGGTAAGTTATGACTGTACTAAATACAAATGATACTAATTTTAATAAAGAATTTGATGAACTTTTAAAAAGAGGTCACATGGACATTGAGTCTGTGACTGCTACTGTTTCTAATATTATTAACGAAGTAAAAAATGATGGAGATAAAGCTTTAATAGAACATATCTCAAAATTTGATAGATGGACTCCAGCTTCAGCTTCAGATCTTATTGTTACTCCAGAAGAGATGAAAGAGGCTTTTGACAATATTGATGAGAAATTAAAAGAGTCGATCCAGACAAGCTATGATCGTATAAAATCTTTCCATGAAAAGCAGATGCCAAAATCTTGGATGGACTTTGAAGAGAATGGAACTGTTTTAGGACAAAAAGTTACTGCTGTAGACAAGGCTGGTCTTTATATTCCTGGTGGAAAGGCTGCTTATCCAAGTTCTGTTTTAATGAACGCTATTCCTGCAATTGTTGCAGGTGTGAAAGAGATTGTTGTTTGTGTTCCAAGCCCAGACAATGAGCTTAACTCTTTAGTATTAGCAACAGCTCATCTTTGTGGAATTAAAAAAATGTACAAAGTTGGTGGAGCAAGTGCTATTGCTGCTATGGCTTTTGGTACAAATACGATTCCAAAAACTGATGTAATTACAGGTCCAGGAAATATCTTTGTTGCTACAGCTAAAAAACTTGTTTTTGGTGAAGTAAATATCGATATGATTGCTGGTCCTAGTGAAATTGGGATCTTAGCTGATGAGACAGCTAATCCAAAGTATGTTGCTATAGATCTTCTAAGCCAAGCTGAACACGATGAGATGGCTTCTAGTATTTTAATTACTACGTCTCAAGATCTAGCTGATAAAACACTGGTTGAGATTGAAAACTTCTTAAAAACACTTTCGAGAACTGAGATTGCATCAAAGTCTATCAAAGATAGAGGAGCAATTATTATTACAAAAGATATGGATGAAGCAATAGAACTTATGAATGAGATTGCACCAGAGCACTTAGAGGTTCTAACAGACAATCCATTTAATTTCGTTCCAAAAATCAGACACGCTGGAGCAATTTTCCTTGGTGAAAATACACCAGAGCCTATTGGTGATTATGTTGCTGGTCCTAACCACACTCTTCCAACAGGAGGAACGGCGAAATTTTTTTCACCACTTGGTGTTGATAACTTCTTGAAAAAATCTTCTATTATCTCATTTAGTAAACAAGCTATTGTAGATTTAGGAGAAAAAACAGCTAGATTTGCTGATACAGAAGGCTTAACAGCTCATAGTCAAAGTATTAGAGAGAGACTATAAGAGAAGAATACCAAACACGAAATGTGTTTGGTATAAACGAAGAGAAAATTTACAGCTAGTCTAAGCTACTTTTTTTTTATTCAAGTACCCTAAAAGCTCAGACTTAACCTCTTCAAGTTTTTCGACTGCACTTACGATGTTTTCAAATTCATCTAAAATACCATCTTCTGCCCATTGGTTTAAGTAGGGAGGCTTTTCAGTCTTTCCACTACGATAGGCTGTGAAGCTATAGAGATTAGTATCTGCCATTTTAAGCAAAATCTTAATCTCTTGCATCGAATCTTCAAGGTTGTGAATAGAGTTTTCTAAACTTTCTTCCATCGGTTGCTCCTTAATACAAGGAAAATAGCAATTAGTGTGCCAAAGTTTTTTTAGTTGGATTTATTATGAGTTACCGTTGCGGATAGTACCCTTCTACAAACGGCTTTGGAAGGGTCGCGGAAGCTATCGCTTCTACTGACCATTTCCTGCAGATGTTTGTAGGAGCGAAGCTCCCGCAACCACGACGAAGCCGTTTTAAAATATCATTACCTGTAGTACGGCTTCACACCAACAGATACTTTAAAAACGAGAATTAATCTTCGATATAATTCTTTAAAGCTCTACCAACCTTAGGATGCTTAAGCTTTTTAATAGCACTAGATTCAATTTGTCTAACTCTCTCTCTAGTTACATTTAGTTGTTTACCAATCTCTTCAAGAGTTCTATCGCTTTCATCATCAAGTAAACCAAATCTCATTGAGATAACAGCTTTTTCTCTGTCATTCAGTTGATCAAGAACATCACCAATTTGACCTTTCAGGTCTCTTTTCATAACAGAATCAACTGGGTTAATTGAGTTCTCATCTTGAACGAAATCACCAAACTTACCATCATCATCATTACCAATAGGGGCTTCAAGAGAGATAGGCTCTTTTGTGATTTTGATTACGTTTTTTACTTTATCAAGCGGAAGTTCAACCTCTTTTGCGATTGTCTCATCATCTGGCTCTCTTCCATTTTCTTGGATATATTTTCTTGTTACTTTGTTAATTCTATTGATTGTCTCAATCATGTGAATTGGAATTCTAATTGTTCTTGCTTGGTCAGCAATGGCTCTTGAAATCGCTTGTCTAATCCACCAAGTTGCATATGTAGAGAATTTATACCCTTTCTCATACTCAAACTTATCAACAGCTTTCATAAGACCGATGTTTCCTTCTTGGATTAGATCTAAGAAAGGAAGACCTCTATTTGTATATCTTTTTGCAATTGATACAACAAGTCTTAGGTTAGATTTCGCCATTCTAACTTTTGCTTTATCAGAGATTCTCTTACCTCTTTTGATTTGCTCTAGAACATCAATTAATTGTTCTTCTGTTAGGTTAAATTTATCTTGACTTGCTTCTTTTGTCTGGATAAGTTTTTTAATATCCATATAAACATTAACCATAGTTGTTTCAGGAACTGCTTTTGCAACTTCCTCTTTTGTCATAGTTGTGATCTTTTCTAAGATCTTTGCATGGTTCTCTTTTAATGTATCGTTAAAAAGTGGAAGTTTATACTCTAGTTTTCCCAACTCTTTGTCAAAATATGAATCACTTTTTAGTGAAGCTTCCATAGCTTTTACAAGCTCAGAAATCAACTTTGATGTTGGACCTAAATCCATTAGTTTTTCTTTTACGACACTTTTTTTAGCTGTACTTGCAAAAACACCTTGTGCTTTTGCCTCCTCTGTAGAGTCATCAATTGGTTTAGCATTTTGCTTTTCCCAATCTTTTTTCGCTTTATCTAAAGCTTTGAAGCTTGTCATTACAGCGTCAACTCTTTTTTTATCTTTACCAGTACCTACTTCTTTTTGAACATCATCGTCATCATCACCACCACTATCATCTTCAAAGCTTTTGAAAAGTTCTTTTACTCTTCTTTCTCTATTGATAAGTGCTTCTTTATAGTCAACAATAAAATTAATAAGATAAGGAACAGAACAAACAGCGTCAAGGATCATATCCTCTCCACCTTTGATTTCCATTGAGATCTCAATCTCTTCTTCTTTTGTTAGAAGGTGAATTTGTCCCATTTCTCTAAGGTACATTCTTACAGGTGAATCTGAACGTGACCACTCTAAAAGTTCTTTCTCTTTTAAAATAGAGTCTTCGTCTTCACCGTTCTCTCTTAGTTTTGCTAATGCTTCTTCTCTTGCTTTAAGATCTGCAGCATTTTTATCTTTGATAACTTCTGCAATTGTTAGAAGTTTCTTTTTATAGCTATCTTTATATTCTAAAATCTTTTTTAGCTGTGCTGCTGTTGGTGCTTTTTTAAGAACTTCAACAATCTCTTCAAAAGTTACATATTCATCTTTTTTATTTGCAAATACCTCTTCTAAAGGTGTTAACTTTGGTTTTTTTGCTGTAGTTTTCTTTGCTGCTGTCTTTTTCTTAGCAGTAGTCTCTTTAGTTGCCATAATAAACTCCATAAATCATTCGTGAGAAAAGAGCGGGATTTTACTTAAAATCTGCTTAATATAACCTTAATTTTATTTTGTTACAATGGGATAAATTTTAAAATCAGGCTTAAATAATGGAATTACAATCGGTTGATATACTAAAAAAATTAATCACTTACAAAACTATCACTCCCAAAGAAGAAAATATCTATCAATATATATATTCATTTTTTGACGGCTGGGAAAAAATTCATTTTGATAGAAATGAGACAAAAAATCTTTTTATCTATAAAAAATTTGGAGAGGGTGAACACCTTTGTTTCGCTGGACATATTGATGTGGTTCCTCCAGGTGATGGTTGGGAAACAGATCCTTTTGAACCTATCGAAAAGGATGGAAAACTTTTTGGTAGAGGTACACAGGATATGAAAGGTGGTGTCGCTGCTTTTGTATCTGCTTGTAAAGATCTTAAAGAGTTTAATGGAACTGTTTCTCTTCTTCTTACATCAGATGAAGAAGGTGATGCTTATGACGGAACTATTTTTGTTCTTGAAGAGTTAAAAAAGATGAAAATGCTTCCAGATATGTGTGTTATAGCAGAGCCTACTTGTGAAGAAAAATTTGGAGACGCTATAAAAGTAGGAAGGCGTGGTTCTATTAATGGATATCTAACAATAGAAGGTTTTAGTGGGCATGCTGCATATCCTGAAAAATGTGATAATCCTCTTCATAATTTTGGAGATTTTCTCGCATCAGTTGCAGGATTAGATCTTGACAATGGTGATGATTTTTTTGCACCAAGTAAACTTGTTGTTACAGATTTAAGATCTGGTTATGAGGTTACAAATCTTACTCCTGGAAGTTTAAAGATGATGTTTAATGTTAGAAACTCAACCAATACAACAAAAGAAGATCTGGAAAAATTTGTAAAAACAAATCTAGAAAAATCAAATATCTCTAAATATCAACTAGAGCTAAAACAAGGCTCTTTTCCTTTTGTTACAAAAGAGGGAAAATATTCCAAAAGACTTGTAGAAACTATTTCAAAATCTATTGAAGAGATATCTGGTATTACTCCAAAAAGATCTACAGCTGGTGGTACTAGTGATGCTAGATTTATGGGACAGTTTGGAATTGATGTAATTGAGTTTGGAGTAATTAACGACACAATCCATTCACCAAATGAGAGAACAACTATTAAAGAAATTGAGGATTTAGAAAAAGTATTTATAAATTTTTTAACCAATATTTAATATAGTTACTTATGGATTTTCATAAGATTTACAAATTAACTAAAAACTGTTGTGTTCTCTACGTTGAAGACGATAAAAAGCTAAGAGAAGAGACTTCAGAAGTTTTTGAAGATCTCTTTCAAAAAACTGTTATTGCTATTGATGGAAAACAAGGTTTAGAGAAATATTTAGAATTTCATAAAGAGAGTGGAAAATTTTTTGATCTTGTAATAACTGATGTTGTTATGCCTCATATTAATGGAGTTGAGTTAACAAAAAAGATCTACGAAATTAATAAAGAACAGTTAATAATTGTTGTATCAGCATATAATGAACCTGAAGATTTAATTGAATTTGTCAATATAGGAATTGAACACTTTCTCACAAAACCTTTAGACTATAATAAAACCCTTGATGTCCTTTACCAAACAGTAAGAAAAATTCCAGCAAAAGAACCTACTACATCTAAGATTTTATTAAAAGATAATTACTACTGGGATAAAGAGACTCAACTTCTATTTTTCCAAAATAATACAATTAAGTTAACAAAAAAAGAGACGCATTTAATGGAGATATTTATTAAAAATGGTTCTCAAATCTCGAAGCTGGAAGAGATTCACACTAAGATCTGGTCTGACAGTAAATTTACAGATCTTAATACAATTATAAAACCTGTAGTGTCCAGATTGAGAAAAAAACTTCCTAAAGATAGTATAGAAAATATTTATGGACTTGGATATAGACTTATTTTCTAGCTTCTGTGCAACACTTATGCAACACTATTTTCATATACTTTTGATTTTAATTTAGGAGAAGTATGAAGGTTATTTTCAAAATTTTTATCGTTTCCATACTTATGTCTAACCTTCTGTTTTCACAATCTATAAATAATCATGAAAAAGTAAAACTCCAGCTTAAATGGAAGTATCAGTTTCAATTTGCAGGTTTTATTACCGCTTTGGAAAAAGGATACTATAAAGATTTAGGCTTAGATGTTGAATTAATAGAATATGATGGAAAAACAGATCCATTAGAACAAATCAAAAATAGCAATATTGATTTCGCTCTTGGTGACTCAAACTTAGTCCTTCATGCTATGGAGAATGCTCCTATTGTAGGAGTTATGGCAATTTTTCAAGAATCCCCATATATCTTAATAGGATTAAAATCTTCTAATATCAAAACATTACAAGATATTGAAGGAAAACTTGTTGCATTATCTCAAGGTTCACAAGGAATCACTATTGAAGCAATGCTTAAAGCCCACAAGGTATCCTATCTTTCTACTACCTCCATTTTTAAAATAGAAGATCTCTATGACACAAAAGTCGAACTTTTTACAGGATATATTACTAACGAACCCTTTATAGCAGAAGAAAGAAACATTGATATTATTACTTTTAATCCTAAGGACTATGGTTTTTCTGGGTATGGAGACATTCTTTATACTTCAAAAAAGTTTTTAAAAAACCATCCAAGGAGTGTTGAAAAATTCTATCTTGCTACAAAAAAAGGATGGGAATACGCTTTTTCAAATGTTGATGAAACTGTTGATTTAATCTATGACAAGTATAACTCTTTAAATAAATCAAAGAAATCTCTTTATTATGAAGCAATAGA
>JAOXRY010000463.1 GCA_025800305.1 Campylobacterales bacterium
AGCCCAAGGTAGCCAAACAAAAAAGACTCCCCACTCAGACATTTACTCTCTAGGGGCTATCCTATACTCTATACTGACCCATAAAGTTCCGATTGATGGACAAAGTCTCGACGAAGTCATAAAAAAAACAATTCAAGGACAAATCATCCCTCCAAGGTCTATTGACAAATCTATCTCGAGCTCTCTTGAAGCGATATGCCTAAAAGCCCTAAGTACTTCACCTGAAAAAAGATACCAATCAACTAGCGAGCTTATCTCAGATATAGAGCTGTACCTAAATGGTTTTGCCCCAAAAGCAGAAAAAATAAATTTACTAAAAAAAATACAACTCTTCATTCGAAGACGACCTCTATTATTTATTGTTATCTTAACATCAATTAGCCTTATCGCCTTAATCTCCCTTTCAACAAGCTATATTTTTTCTAAGCAAAAAGAACAACTTGAATATCAAAAAGCAGAAATAAACACTCAAAAATACAAAATTGAAAAGCACCTCAATCAAGTTAAAAAATCTCAGGAAAAGTTACAGACCATTGCCACACTTGCAGCCAAAGGTGCCTTTGAAACAGCCTACGAAAAATACCTAAGTTATCACTTAAAAGATGCA
>JAOXRY010000005.1 GCA_025800305.1 Campylobacterales bacterium
GGCTGTGTTTTTTACAACCAGATTTATCTGTCCACCAGTTAGTTCATATTTTGAAAGCTCATCTATACTGACATCCTCAGCTGTTTGGGCATTTTGTGGAATCATTTTATGCCATAGTTGCTTTCTCTGTTCTAAGTTTGGTTTTTCAAACTTAATTTTGTAATTAAATCTTCTTGAGAATGCTGGATCTATTGTCTCAAGAAGGTTTGTTGTTGCTACTAAGATTCCATCAAATTTTTCAATTTGTTCTAGGAAAATATTTTGCATTTGGTTGTGCATCTTATCTGCACTAGAGTTGGCACTTGTTGTTCGATAGCTTAAAAACTGGTCTGCTTCGTTTAAAAGAAGAACAGGATCTGTTTTAGATTTCACAGCTATTTCTTTAAAACTATCAAAGATCTTACGAACATTTTTTTCACTTTCACCAATGTACATAGAGAGAATTTTTGAACAATCAAAACTGATTATCTGTTTTTTTAAAGATTTTGCCATAGAAAGAGCTGTCATTGTCTTTCCAGTTCCAGGATGACCATGGAAAATGATTTTTGCTTCTACTCCACTTTTTTTGTCTTTTATTCCCCACTCTTTTAGTCTGTTGGAGACTGTTCTGTCCATCTGTCTCATAACAGTATCAAGCATTTCTCTTGTCTTTGGATTTAAAATTACATCATCAAGAGTTGTCTTAGGCTCTACAAGTTCGAACATCTCTTGCTCTTTAACCAACACATCCAGCTTGATTTTTTGGGATTTTTTCTCTTTTTTAGTTGGGTGAATAATACTATTTAAGATCTCTTCATTAATAAAAAAAGATCGACTGATTCCTCCAAAAGGAGTCAAAATCTCATCATAGTCAATAATCTGTTTTTCAATCAGTGTTGAGTTGTCTTCAAGGACAGATCTATTTTTGATTTTTTCATAATCATCTGCACTGACCATTTCAATTAGAATATTTTGTTCTCTTAAGCTTTCATCACCAGAAGAATACTCTTCTTTTAATAGGGCTAAAAAGATAATTTGTTCTTTGTCACTAAGTTTGTGCTCTTGGAAAAACTCTTCTGCTTTTGGGGTTTCGTCAGAAATTTTTAATCTCTCATCAATCTGTTTTTCTAAAAGGGAAAGCTTATTTTTGACCCTTTTGTAGTTTGGAGATGTAGCGTCATAGTTTTGTCTGATGTTTGCAAGGTTTTTATAAAGGTCTATTCTTAAAAACTGGTCTTGTAGGTACTCTAGTTGATCTGTATACTCTTTAACCTCAGGCATAACAAGATCTAAGTTACCATTTTCCAAAAGTTTTAAATACGCACCAGAAAGGCTTACTGAAAGAGGTAAGATCTCCAAAGATGAAAGCTGACTAGTTTTCATATGGGCAAAAGTGTGAAGAACAATCCATCCTTGATGGATTAAATTTTTAACAAGCTCTATCTTTTCAATGTGTTCATAGGTGTTTTCTTTATCTTTTGGTAGATCATCAACTAAGATGTCATAGATGATCATCTCAGTATTTCCGTTAAGATACTCTTTTGTTAAAAACCGTAAAATTAAAGCTTCTTCTTTTGTTGTTTTAAGCTGTGCGAAGATCTCTGTCTTCTCAATTTTCTCATTTTGTAAAAAATCTAATAAATATTTTAGTAACTCTTTTTGCAATTTTTACTCCTGCTTAAATTATCTATAATTGTCTTTCTAGAGTTTAGATACTCTAGCTTCTCTTGATTTTTGTCATAACCGATAAATATATTGTAGTAAGTTATTGTTAATGCAGGTAAAACATAGAAAGAATTTGTCATTAATAAAGGAATAGAAGCTAATGTTCCTGCCCCAACAACTCCATAGTGAAGTGAACTTACATCTTTTTTTTCATTGGGATTTATCTTCTTTATAGCTATGTTTAGCTCATCTTTTTCATGGTGTAGTGCTCTACAAGATTTCATCCCATCAACTTCTTGTTGTGAAACGATTGATGAGCATCCAGATAACAGTAAAAACAGTAAAGATAAAAGTAAGATTTTCAATTTCATTAAGAAAAATTTTATCAAAGTATCACTTTTGCTATAATAGATGTTTACAAAAATTCAAGGATACTCTATTGGAAAAATTAACTATTGGAAATAAAACTTTTGATTCAAGACTAATTGTTGGAAGTGGAAAGTATGAAAGCTTTCAAACAACTCTAGACGCAACATTGGCAAGTGGTTCAGAGATGATTACAGTTGCAGTTAGAAGAGTGAATATCAC
>JAOXRY010000012.1 GCA_025800305.1 Campylobacterales bacterium
CATACAAAGCTTATTAAAGATTAATAGTGATTTCTTTTCACACCAAGGAATGTGGCTATTTTATATTTGGATTATAGTTTTTGAATTTTCAACACTTTACCTCTCTTTTTATAGATATACAAAAGGTTACATAAAATGAAATCAAATATTCATCACTACCTAAGAACATTTATACTTATATCAACAGTAGCACTGCTTTCTATAGCCCTACCTGATATGTACAAAAAATTTTTTGGAAGTAAACTTAACTCTATTTTTGTTGGTTACTCTCCAATTGATGAAAACTTTGTCTATAGAGAATCATCTTTTGGAAAAAACTCTAAAACAACCTACTATTCAAAAACAGAAACATTCAAAAAAGATGAGTACATTGGAAAACTTCCTTTAATGTACTATAGATATCTAATTAATAGAGATAAATTTCCTGAAGAACTCTCTTATCTAGGGGAAGATCCAGCTCTTATTAGAGAGTACACACAATACTTTAGATTTAGAGCTAATGAAATAAACAGAAAGCAAATTCCACTTCACACACTATTTGAAGCAAATCCAAAATATGGAAGACTAGAACAGCCAAAAGATATGTATAGATTAACAGAAAATGGAATCCAATTTGTTAATCTCTCCACCAATCAAGTAGACAAAGAAAAAACTCTACTTTTTACAAAAGCTCTTCAAGAAGAAGGTGCAAGTTTTCCAATCAAAAGAGCTTTCTCCAATCCAAATGTTAGAAAATCATTTGATGAAGGTGCATTTATGGTCGATGGGAAAAATCAAGTTTTTCACTTAAAAATGATTGATGATAAACCAGTAGTAAATAATACTTCCATCAATATGGAAGATATAAAATATATTAAAGTTGATGAAAATGGAAGAAAAGAGTTTTACGGAGCTTTAATTACAGAAGATAGTGTTCATCTTATAACTTATGAAAACTACAAACTTATAAAACTCCCACTAGATAAGTTTGACTACAAAACATCATCTTTATCTTTTAGAGTTTCACCTATACATAAATTCACAAGTTTAACTTATTACGAAGGAGACAAACATCATATTGACAGCACTGCTATGAACCTAGACTACAGTGTTGTTCAAAGAGATAGGGTTATCAGAGATAGATATAGTTCTGAAATTTATAGTAATATTATAACTATCATTTTCCCATTTATTTTAGAACTATCTAAAGGACATGATTACCACTACTCATTAAAATTGAAGGATATTTCAATGATTAGCCTTGGAATATCTCTTATTTTAGGATTATTGTATATAGTACTTCTTAGAAAAAACAGAAGAAACCCTAACTACTATAAACTCAATATTCTGTTAATTATATTTGGTGGAATCTATGGGATTATCACCATATTAACCCTAGGGAAAATACTAAAAAATTACGATATGGACAAAGAAGAATTATGAAAAAAATATTATTAGCTTTATTACTAACAGTAGGACTATTTGGAAAAGATCTTACAAATGACAACAGTGTTGTCTCTGGAAAATTAGAAAATGGTTTTACATACTATATTAAGAAAAATAATCTACCAAAAGACAGTGGAGATTTTAATCTAATTGTATATGCAGGTTCTATGGAAGAAGATGATGACCAAAAAGGAATCGCCCATCTTGTTGAACATATGGCTTTTAACGGAAGTACTCACTTTAAAAAAAATCAACTGATACAAACTTTAGAGTCTATTGGTGTTGGTTTTGGTTCCCATCTAAATGCTAGTACTAGCTACGATAGAACTCTTTATACATTAAGGGTTCCTCTAAAAAAAGACAATCTAGATAAAGCTCTATTGGTTTTTCAAGACTGGGCAGGAGGAATTAGTTTTGATCAAAGAGAGCTAGACAAAGAAAGAGGTGTTGTTTTAGAAGAAGCAAGAGCTAGAAATACTTTAAGATATGAACTTTTTGAACAGAGTAAAGACCATATCTATGCCAATTCTAAATACAAAGATAGAACACCAATAGGAGATCTAGATATTATCAAAAACATAAAAAGAGACAGGGTAGTAGATTTTTATAAAGATTGGTACAGACCAGAGCTTATGTCTTTTGTTGCCGTTGGAGATTTTGATTTAAAAGAGATAGAAAGAAAGATTATCAAAACTTTTTCAGATCTAAAAAACACTTCCAACCGTAAAAGACCAAAAAGAGAAATACCAAACTTCAATAAAACAAGAATATACTACAAAACTTCGAAAGAATTAACTTCAAATTCTGTAACACTCTCTTTTATTGAAGATACAAAACCTATAACAACAGAAAAACAGCTAAGAGAGAGATATATTACATCGCTAGCAAACTCTTTATTTATTGGCGAATATAAAAAAAGAACGGCATTTTTAAAAGAGTCTATCTATGGAAGATTTATCTCTAGACCAATGCAAAAAATAAAAATGTCCCATACTTTTTCTGTTAATGTTTTAAAAGATGATTTTAAGTCTTCAATTATAAACCTTAATAAAATGATTAACACTCTAAGAAGAAATGGATTTTCAAAAGAGGATTTTCAAGGTGAGATAAAATCAAAGCTTAAAACACTTTCTGTAGCGTATAAAAAATCAAAAAGAGAAGACTCAGGAGCAATAGTTAGCAGAATCTCTGGAAGCCTTGTCAATGAAAGTGTATTTTTAAGCCATAGAGATAGCTTTGAACTCTCTACAAAACTTTTTAGATCTATCACTCTTGATGAAGTTAATAAAGAGTTTCAAAGAATTTTAAAAATTAAAAACATTCTAATTAGTGTAAGTCACAAAAAAAATATCAAAGCTCCTTCGTTAAAAGCTATTGAAAAGATCTTAGAAGATAAAAGATCTGTCCACAAAAGTCTACAAAAGAAAAAACTACCAAAAACTATATCTGTAGGAAAAATAAAAAAAGGAAAAACACTAAAAGAGTCAATAGATAAAGATACAGGAATTAGAAAATTAGAACTTTCCAATGGTGCAACTGTTTTTCTTAAAAACCTTCCAGATGTAAAAAACAGTATCTCCTTTAAAGCTATTAGTAAAGGTGGACTATCAAAAGTAAAAACAAAAGATATCAAGAATCTTTCTGTTGGATTAAGTGTTTCAAATAGTAGTGGAACTGGTGAGTTTAACTCATACCAGCTAAGTAAGATCTTTAAAGGAAAGAAATTTTCACTCTCTAGAGGAGTAGATAGATACACTGAATATCTTCGTGGTTCTAGTGCAGCAAGTGATATTGAAGATTTACTTAAAATAACGTATCTAGATCTATTAGAAGTAAAAATAGATGACATTGCATTTTACCAATCAAAAATATCACTGGAAGAAAAATTAAAGTCTATAGGAAAAAATCCTAAGGATAAGTTCAATAGAGAATTTACAAAGTTTTACTATAAAAATAATCTAAGAGTTCAACAGATAGAACTAAAAGATCTAAAAACACTAAACAAATCTAAAATGAAGACTCAAATAGAAAAACGTTTTAAAGATCCTAGTAACTTTATCTATATTTTTACAGGAAGCATTGACTATAAAAAACTAAAACCACTTATAGAAAAATACATCGCCTCTTTACCATCTTCTAAAAAAGATGAAAACTATGAAGATAGCGGAATAAGAACAGTAGATGGCGTCCATACTTTTACAAGACAATACAACAATAAAAATATTACAGATGTAACAATAATCTCAAAGTTTGACACTTCTTTTGACTACGATAAACAGCTTCATGTAAATGCAGCTGGAAAGATCTTAAGTGTTGTTTTAAGAGAGAAAATAAGAGAAGAAAAATCTGGTGTTTATGGTGTTGGCGTTTCTGCAAAAGTAAAAAGACTTCCTTATGAACACGGAAATCTTGTAGTCCAGTTTTCATGTGATCCACAAAGAAGTGATGAACTAATCAGTGATGTAAGAACAACTATTAAAAAATTACTAAAAAATGGTATTGAAAAAAAGCATCTTGATAACTACAAAAAGATAGCAATAGTTAAACAACAACAAGCAAAGAAAAAAACA
>JAOXRY010000033.1 GCA_025800305.1 Campylobacterales bacterium
ATTATAAAACGGTATAGACATTACAATAAAGACAGAGCTATTATTCTGTCTTGTTTTGGATCTGTTGTTCAGCAACAGAAATATTTAGAATTAAAATCATTTATTGAAGAGCAGTTTGAGGATATCGATGTTTTCATAGCTTTTAGTTCACGAATGGTTATTAAAAAACTTGCTAAAAAGGGTGAAGAGTATAAAAATCTTCCTCAGGTTTTAGCTGATGTGGATATGCTTGGGTACAAAAAGATCGTAGTTGCTTCTATTAATCTTTTTCCAACTGATGAGCATGATTATATTAGCTCTATTGTTGATGGTTTTAAGAACTTTTCTCTTTCTCATATCAAGCTGACAAAAGCTGTTTTAACAAAAGCAAAAGATACGACAAAGTTTTTGATGGAGTTAAGCGAGGCTGTAAAAAAAGAAGAGACAGCAAATCTTTTCATCATCCATGGAACTCCAGATCTTGATAATGCTGGGATTGCTTCTATCAAATATGCTGAAGATATGTTAGCAGATCTTAGCCCTAATAACTATAGTTGTTCACTGGAAGGGGCTCATCCTTTTTACGCTGTGAAAGATAGTTTGGTGGCTAAGTGGAAAGAGAAAGGGATTAAAAATATCCAAGTTGTTCCTCTGCTTTTAGTCAGCGGAAATCACTTTGTAAAAGATATGGTGGAGATCCGTGATGAATTATCAGAGGATTTCAATGTAGGGATTGCTCCTAGTCTTACTAAAAGTGAGAACTTTAATCTAATTGAGATGGAATCGGTTAGAAAGATTATTAAGACTAATATTAGTGAAAAACTCAAACAAGTATAAGAGGTTATTTTACTTAATGAATTGATTAAGAATAAAAAAATATATTTTTATATATAATTATTTTTAACATTAAGGAGTTTGAATGAAAAATAAAAGATTTAAAAATACTTGTCTGTTATTGTGTTTTTTTGGTGTAAGCTTACTGAATGCAGAAGAAAGTCAATTTTCTAATGATATTGTTTCACCATCTTTACCAGAAGGAACAAAAATAATGAAAAATTTTTGTACTAATCCAAAGAGTGAAGAGACTTATGGTAATAAATTCTCTGCTACTTGTAATTGGTGTCCTAGAGAATCAACGAAACGTAATGGTAGTTTAGAATTATCTAGTATGATTAAAGGCGACTTCTTGGAAAAAAATGAGGTGCTGATTAATTCTTATAGTTGTGAACAATATTCTGCTGGTTATAGTAGGGACTCAGCGGTTTTATTAAATTTAGATACATCAGAGTTCCGATATTTTAAATCTGCACCACCTATGGGAAGAGGATGTGTTAAATTTGAAAATTCTTCTAATAAAACAACTTTAGTTTGTTCTGAATCATCAGGAGGGTATGGTGAGAGATATGGTAGAATAAGTCACTATACACTATCTGAAAAAGGTTGGAAAGAAAGTCTTTTAATGAAGACTATGGATGTTGGTAGTTTTGCAATTTATTTAAAAGGATTAGAAAAAATAAAAGAAGAAGGTTTATTTTCTGATTCACAGCAACTAATTATTCATTTAGAAGTTGGAAATCCTAATCATAATGAGCTAAAAAACTATAAATTGGAATATAGTTTAGAGGAAGATAAGTTTGTGATTAACGATAATTCCAAAGAGATAAAAATAAAAATACTAAGTGAACGTCCATAATTAATTTTTGCCAGTATATTTGGTATAATCTAAATTATGAGTAAAAAAGAAGACATCATTGCTATTGTAAAGAGTTTAAATTCTAAACATCAGCCTAGTGGTTTCAAAATTGTGAGCCTTTTTGGTTCATATGCCAGAGGCTGTGAAGATATCTTTAGTGATGTAGATCTTACTTACTCAATAAATCACGAGATCTTTTATAAAGATGATGCTTTTGCCAAATTGGAAAAAATTGAAAGTATAAAAAAAGAGTTAGAAAAAGAACTCCATTTAAAAGTTGATTTAATTTCTTCAAATACGAAAAATAAATTAATTCTTGAGACACTAAAGAAAGAACAGATCTTTCTATGAAAAAACGCTTAGAATCTATCATTGAAAAGATAGAAGATATAGAGTATTTTATTGAACAAAAAAATGGAAAAATCACAGTTGCATTAGAAGATAGAATTTTAAGACCAGCGATAAGAATGCAAATTGTTTCTATAGCTGAACAATTTAATAAGCTTAAAGATGAAAATGAATTTGAACTTCTTTCACAAATTGACAAGAAAGATCTCAAAGGACTTAATGCTGTAAGAAACTTTATTGCCCATAGTTATGATTGTGTGGATGATGAGATCTTAGAGGTTGTATTAAGAGTCCATATTCCAAAAATCAAGCAACAAGTTCTAGATTTAATTAAGTAATTCATTGAAAAGATTTAAACACGGCGGAGACGTTGAGTCTTTTGCCAAAAAACAGGGAATTAAAAAAAGAGAGGTCATAGATCTCTCTTCAAATATAAACTTCATAACTCCAAAGTTCAAAATTAAGCCAGATCTAAAAAACTATCCAAAGTATGACAACCTTAAAAAAGCAATTTCTAAAAGATACAAAATCAAAAAAAAGCAGTTTGAGATCTTTAATGGGGGAAGTTCTGCAATTTTCTCTTTTTTCAGATCTTTAGAAACAAAAGATTTCACTATCTACTCTCCTGCTTATTTAGAATATAAAAAAGCTGGTGAGATCTTTGGTTTTAATATTCATCATATTAACCGTTTGGAAGATGTTTACAAAAAGCCTAAGAAAGGATCTTTAGTAATCTTTGTCAATCCGTCTACTCCTGATGGAAAGTTGTATGATTTGAAAAAGCTTTTAAAGATCTGGAAAGAGAGAGGTTGTATAGTTTTTATTGATGAATCTTTTTTGGATTTTACAAAGGGTAAATCGGCTATTAAACAGTTAAAAGATTATAAGAAATTATACATCTTAAAATCGTTGACAAAGTTCTACTCCAGTGCTGGAACAAGGGTTGGGATTGTTGTTTCTAATAGGGAAAATATAGAGAGGATAAAATATAAAGAGCCTCTTTGGAAGATATCCAATTTCGACTCTCTATACTTTGCACAGGTTTTAAATCAGAAGAAGTTTATTAAAAAAACCATTAAAATCACGAAAAAAAACAGAAAAATCTTACAAAAAATTTTAAGTGAATCTAGCTTCGTCAAGGAACAACATCCTACCAGTGCTAACTTTGTCTTGGCTAAGATAAAAAATATTTCTATGAAAAAATTACAAAAAAAATTGGCGAAAAAAAATATAATGGCAAGAGATTGCTCAAATTTTGATTTTCTTGGGAAAAATCACATCCGTTTTGCAGTGAAAAGTAAACAAGAAATTAAAGTTTTAAAGAGGGTTCTATGAAAAGTATCTCAATTTTTGGAACCAGTTCTGATAGTGGGAAAAGTACACTAACATTTGCAATAGGAAAAATCTTGCAAGAAAAAGGGCTAAAGGTTGCACCTTTTAAAGCCCAGAATGTTTCCAATAATTCCTCTGTTTGTAAAGATGGAAGTGAGATTGGGGTGGCTCAATATTTTCAAGGAGAGGTATTAAAGGTAGAGCCTAGTTATCATATGAATCCAGTTCTTTTAAAGATTGAAGGAAATGGTAGATCTCAGATAATTGTTAATGGTCAGGTTAAAGATACCACAAGTCCTAGAGAGTATTACAAAAAAATAGAAGATCTCAAACCTGCTGTAAAGAAAAGCTTTCAATATTTAGAAAAAAATTATG
>JAOXRY010000351.1 GCA_025800305.1 Campylobacterales bacterium
ATCGATTGTTTCAAGAACCATTGGGATCTTATTAAACCTATCATCGTTCATAAGCATTCTAAAAAACTCTAGGCCAATCTCACCCTCACCTATAGAGTGGTGTCTATCTTTTTTACTTCCTAGAGGTGGTTTTGAGTCATTAAGGTGCATTCCACAAAGATACTTAAAACCAACAATCTTTTCAAAGTCATCAAAAGTCTTTTTATAAGTTGCCTCATCTCTAAAATCATATCCAGCAACAAAAGTGTGACAGGTATCTAAACAAACCCCTACTCTTGACTTATCTTCTACTTTGTCAATAATATGGGCTAAATGTTCAAACTTATATCCAAGGTTACTTCCCTGCCCTGCTGTATTTTCAATAACAGCAATTACATCTTTTGTTTTGTCTAGACAGATATTAATAGACTCTGCAATAGTATCCAAGCACTCTTCTTCAGATACCTCTTTTAAATGGCTTCCAGGGTGGAAATTCAGGTATTTTAAACCTAACTGTTCACATCTTTGAAGCTCATCTAAAAAAGCATCTCTACTTTTTTCTAGTTTTTCCTTATCAGGATGTCCTAAGTTGATAAGATAGCTGTCATGTGGAAGAATCATATCAGCTGTATAGCCATACTCTTCACATCTCTCTTTAAAAAGATTGATCGACTCTTCTGTTAGAGGTTTTGCAACCCACTGTCTCTGATTTTTTGTAAAAAGAGCAAAAGCTTTTGCTCCTATTTTATGAGCATTTAAAGGAGCATTTTCTACTCCCCCACTTGCACTAACGTGTGCTCCTACGTATTTCACTGTTTATTCCTTTCTTGAACAAAGTTACAAGAAAGGACTCCTCAGCGGAGGGCTCTCGCAACTAGTTGCTCTTTATAATTCCTTGAATTTTATAATTATATTGTTCTGTCTATCTCTAAAGAATGTCTCATCTTTAGAAACTCTATAGACTATATCAAATTTTTCGTTTTTAATTTTTTGGACAAAACCAAACTCTTTATTGACAACTTCTCCATCTAGATCTAGAGTCTTTTTTTGAACAACATCTAAAAAAAGATTATCATAGTAGCTTTCATTTAGAAAGTCTTTATTAAATTCACTTTTTGTGATACATCCATAATCAATACAGACAAAACTACTTCCAAATTCTAAATTTAGAAGACTTTTTCCTGCAAAATAAGCTGAAATTTTGGCACTATTTTCCCAAATATCTAAAAATCCACTATCTGCGAACTTTATTTTTTGAGTTTTTAAAACAACTAAATAACTATTTGATACAATAGGTTTGTTTAGGCTACAAGAAGCCAAAAAAATAGAAAATATGAAAAAAATTACAACTTTTTTTATCTGCATAAGGTTATTTTAACCTAAAGTGTATATAATTTCAATTCATTTTTAAAAGTGGCCCGTTCGTCTAGCGGTTAGGATCCAAGGTTTTCATCCTTGTTACAGGAGTTCGATTCTCCTACGGGTCACCATCTTTTTTTAATCTTTTACAATATTTCCAATCCAACAGGACAATGATCAGATCCCATAACATCTTTTAAGATTGTAGGATTTGAAACTCCCTCTTTAAATCCTTCATTGACACAAAGATAATCAATTCTCCAGCCAACATTCTTGGAACGTGCACTAAATCTGTATGACCACCATGTATAGTGCCCCTCTTCGTCTTTGTGCGCCTCTCTAAAAACATCACTATATCCAGCTGATAGAAACTTACTCATCCACTCCCTCTCCTGTGGTAGATACCCAGGGTTTTTTTCATTTGTCTTTGGATTTTTCAAATCTATAGCAGTGTGGGCAATATTGTAATCTCCACAAAGGACAATATTTTTCCCCTCTTTTACTAAAGAGTCACACTTCTCTAAAATAGCCTCACAAAACCTAAGTTTGTAATCAAGCCTTGCCCCTTCTGCTTGGGAGTTTGGGAAGTAACAATTCACAACTGAACACTTATCATAATGAGCGATAATTACCCTACCTTCATCATCAAACTCTTTAACTCCCAGATCTTCAATCTTTAAAGGCTCTTGTTTTGTATAAAAACAGACTCCACTATAGCCTTTTTTTACAGCAGATTTGAAATAGCTTTTATACCCTTCAATATTCAAAAGCTCTTCTGACAGTTGTTCTTCTTGTGCCTTTGTCTCTTGAATCCCGATAACATCAGCACCAGACTCTTTCACCCAATCTATAAAGCCTTTTTTCTCTACAGCTCTAATTCCATTTACATTCCAAGATATAATTTTCATGATGATCCTTTTGAGGTTTATCTTACAAGTAATAGCTTAAAAATAGTACAAAAGAGTAAATAGAAAAAAGATAGAAGATCTCCTTTTTTAACGTGGCTAATAGTGAAAAAATAAGATAACTATAAAAAACAAAACTACTAACCTCAACACTCCAAAAATCATTCTGTAGTTGAAAGAAAAAACTTGGAATAAAATCTATTAGATCTCCAAAACCAACAAAGTGAAGCCCCATAGAAGCGATATAAAAAAG
>JAOXRY010000354.1 GCA_025800305.1 Campylobacterales bacterium
CTGTATGTCCGTACTCTGGATGTCCTGGAGTTTTTGAATCCAACTGTCTAAAATTCTTTAGATCTTCTAAAGAAACATCATATCCCCATAGGTGCAATAAAGAATATACTAATGCACTTCCATGTCCACCAGAGAAAACTAATCTATCTCTGTTTAACCATTTTGAATTTTTTGGATTGTGCTTATAGTAAGAGTTAAAAACAGCCATAATATCAGCAAGTCCCATAGGCATCCCAGGATGACCTGAATTTGCTTGTTGAACCATATCTGTTGCTAAAAACCTAATTGTGTCTGACATTCTTTGAAGAGATTGTATATCTAATGACATTTGAACATTTACCTTGATGTGTATTTTTCGGCGATTTTATCAAATAAATCTTTAGAGTGTTGGTGGTTTAATTAAAATAGAGAAACCACTACCCATAAAGAATAGTGGTTTCTTATGATATCTATTTTTTAGGTAGATATTTCAAAGGAAGATTAGCCCTTCTTGAAGCTTTTCCTGGAGGATAATTTTTTGCTAGATAACTGATGATTTTTTCATCATTTTCTCCAAGTTCCCAAAGACCTTGAGTTTTTTGCATCCATCTAATCATCGCAGTCCAAGTATCTTTATCTCCTCTTTGAAGAGTAATAAACTTAGCTGAATGACAAACTGTACAGTTGGCTTTAACCTCTTCAAAACCCTCTGCAACAATAAGTCCTGTCTCTTTGTCAATAACCTTTTTAAGTTTTTTTACAGGTGCTGGTTTTGTGTTATCAACACAAGATACTGTAAAAAGAGCTAAAGCAGCCAAAACTGCTACTAATGTAAGTTTTTTCATAAAAAATCCTTACACTACTTGAACAGCTATTCTGTGACAAGCATTATTGAGATAACCTCTAGGGTTCCATCCTGGTAAAATTGTCGGCTGAGATATACCACTACTATCTGTAGCTTTTGCCCATACCT
Organism: Campylobacterales bacterium; assembly: GCA_025800305.1. GTDB lineage: Bacteria > Campylobacterota > Campylobacteria > Campylobacterales > SZUA-545 > JAOXRY01. The sequence continues at coordinate 953 of JAOXRY010000354.1, forward strand.
CATAGTAGCCCTCTTTTGGAAATTTTACAGAAGCTTCCCAACTTTGCCAAGCAAGTCTATTTACAGGTTTTTTAAGTTTTTTAGCTTTTATCCAAGTTGCACCAAAATCAATTGAAACTTCCATTGATTTAACTTTTCTGTCTCCTGCCCAAGCTTTTCCATTAAATTTAAACTTTTTACTAAGCTTATGGGTTACTCCACTTTTTGGGTAAGTAATTAAAGACTTAACAGGCATAGACTCAATGACACACATATCTTCATTTGCTACTTTTGTTCCAGGAGCTACAGGATTACAAGGAACTCTATAAGATTGTCCTGTCATCTTCTTACCATCGTGAACTTTATTTCTAATAACAATTTTATTCAACCATTTGCCACTAACAGAAGCTGGCCAACCACCCATTACAAGTCTTAGAGGATATCCATTATAGTGAGGAATATCTTCCCCTTCATATGCCCAAGCTATTAAGCTCTCTTTCTCCATAGCTTTGCTAATTGGTGCACCTCTTGAAATTGTAGTTTTTGTTGGATCTCCACTTAAGTGAGTGTCTGCTCCATAATAACCAATATATACAGCATCTTTTTTCACACCACAATATTTTAAAACATCTTTTAATCGCACACCTGTCCATCTGCCACAACCAATAGCACCTGTCGTCCATTGATTACCTTTTGCAGGTGGATTGTACTCACTTCTACCATTTCCACCACACTCTAATTGGAGTGCATATGTATAGTGTTTAAACTTCTTTTTTAACTCTTCAAGGGTAAACTTCATAGGTTTTTCACAGCTCTCTCCTGTAATTTCCAATGTCCAACTACTAAGGTCTATACTCTCTTGTTGAGGTGGTGCACCATTATTTCTAATAAAAAAATGTTTTGCTGGAGTAAATTCATCATTTAATAGATGAGGAGGTGCTTCCGCATTTACTGGTCTATCGTTAAGATAGATCAAACCATCTTTTCCAGGAATTGAAAAGGGTGCTGAATCATCAGCTAATGCTGCTGGAATGAGTCCACCAGGCATTTTATCAGCAAAAGGGATATTTGAACCAACCAATGCAGCCATTGCCATTAAAGAGGTTTTTTTAAAAAAACCTCTTCTTGTAACTGGATCTACCTCTCTACCAATGATATCTTTGTCAGCTTGAACTGGATCTTTACAATAGGCTTCATGAATTCCTATTTCACTGTTATTTTTCTCCATAAGCTTAACTCCTTGTTTTAATTTTTTTAATTAAGAAAAACTTAATATAACCATTATCAAGAATGTAGACTTAAAAGCTCCTTAAAATTATTGTGATATATCTTTAAATTAACTAAAAGTTATTACTGAACTTAGGTCAATTTTAAATTAGTTAAAATATTAAAAATACATATGGACTTTAATGTTAGAAATTTTATTTAATGATCAATCAATTATCGCTATAAATAAACCTGCTAGAATGTTGGTTCACAGAACTAAGATGGATAAAGATAAAGTTTTTGCTATGCAAACTTTGAGGGATCAAATAGGTCAACACGTTTTCCCTATTCACAGATTAGACAAACCAACTTCAGGAGTCTTGCTTTTTGCTAAAAATAGTGAAGTTGCAGCCAAACTTTCAGAGCTTTTTGTCTCAAAAGATATTAAAAAAGAGTATCTAGCTATTGTTAGAGGATACTTAAATGGAGAAGAGCTTATAGACTACCCTTTAAGAAGAATTCTTGATAAATTTGGAGATAAAGATAGAAGAAAAGTTGATGAAGAACCTCAAGAAGCAAAAACACAATATAAAGGTCTAAACACCATAGAAATTCCCATTGCCAATGGAAAGTACCAAACCAGTAGATACTCTTTTGTAAAGCTAACGCCATTAACAGGAAGAAAACACCAATTAAGACGGCACATGAAACACGTTTCCCATCCAATTATTGGAGATAGAAAACATGGAAAGGCTGAACACAATAATCTTTTTAGAGATACATTTGAAACAAGTAGGCTTTTACTTCATGCTTACTCATTAAGTTTTACTCACCCTATAACACAAAAAGAGATTTCAATAAAAGCCCCCTTAGATCAATCTTTTCAAAATATTTTAAAAAGGTTTAATTGGTCTGCTGATACTTTTTAGGATATTCAAAACAGAGCATTTTATTATTAAGAAGATCAATACCAACAACTCCTGATGTAGGAATATTGTCTATTTGAATATCATCTAAAAAAGAGTTAGCTGTATCTGTCAAAGTAGGATTATGTCCAACAATAAAGATCTTGTCATATTTTTTAATTTTCTTTTTAATAATCTCCATAAGATCTGATACATCTCCATCATAGATAGTGTTATCATAAACAACTTCTACACCTAATTTTTTAGAAAACCCTTCAGCTGTTTTTTTAGCTCTTTTTGCAGGACTAGAAATGATAAGATCTGGAATAATTTGATTTTCTTTCAATAGGCTTGACATAAAAGGAACATCCCTTTTCCCTCTTTTATTCAATGGTCTATCAAAATCTTTTAAAAGTATATCTTTCCAACTAGATTTTCCATGACGGACTAAATAGACTTCTTTCAATCCAATTCACCTTAAAACTTTTTTTCTATTGTAAACTTAGCTCCTCCTAACTCTTTATCAGGTGTAATTATAGGAGCAATCTTGATTTTTGAATCTTCATCAATTTGTACAGTATCAAGTTTTGGTAACAATTTAGTTTCAAGAGGTTTTACTTTTTTAAACTTACTTGGGTTTATCACTGGCTTAGAACAGTCTATTAAGACTTTTTTATTACGATACTGTTCTACAATATCTCGTTTTTCTTTTTGTAAAGTTTCAATCCTATTTTCAAGATCTTTAATTACTTCTATTTTTTTTGAAAGAGCAAGATTTTGTTCTTTAATTAATAATCTATCGTAAATATGCCTATTTTCACTAAAATACCCATAAGAACCAAAGGTAAGAGTTAAAATAGCAATTATAAGATTTCGTTTTTTACCAACCATTACATTTCGTCTAAAATATCTTCTTGTATATGATATTTTCGTCTAAACTGTCTATCTTCATCCATAGATCTACACTGCCTACAGGCACTTCCAGCTTCTGTTTTTTCTTCAATGCAAGGAACACTTTTACACCCATTATCGATAGCTTCTTTTATCTCTGAATATGGTGTATTTAAACATTCACAAACAATTGTATCGTTATCTAAAGTAATCACGGCATTCTCCAGCTATTTTCTTTATTCTACTAGGATTCTTCTTTAAAATCCTCATGTTATTATTATTTTTGTACTATATAAAAAATTATAAAAAGAGTCTATAAAAATGAAATTACTAGTTTCTTGTTTGGAAAGTTCTGCCAATCTCCATCTAGAAGAGATTTTAGAATATATTGAAAATTATGAACTTCTAGGGATTTTTGATGAACATCTAGGAGAAAATCCTCTTTATTCCAGTAGAGATTTTGGAATTATGGGTGTGGTTGATGCTTTGAAGATCTATAAAAAAG
>JAOXRY010000061.1 GCA_025800305.1 Campylobacterales bacterium
TTCAGCAACTAATTCAATATCATCTGTACCGATTTCCTCTTTCAGTTCACGAAAAAGTGCTTCTTTATATGATTCGCCCTGGTCTACTCCACCTTGAGGAAACTGCCAAGCACCTTCAATATCACTTCTCTCCCCTAGAAAAACTTCACATTTTTCAGGATATGTGCTTGATAACACAACTGCAGCGACATTTGGTCTGTACTTTTTACCTGTTTCTTCCATTACCATCTTTTTCTAAGTTTTTTCTTAAAGTGTGTGATTATACCATTTAAAAATTAACTGAAATTAGATACCATATAGGAAAGAAACTTTACAAAAACAGGTGACTTAATGAAAAATAAAAACTCCCAACTTTTACTTCCACTAGGTGCTGTTCTCTTAACAGCTTTTGTGGTCTTTTTCTCAATGAAAAATGAACTTTTACAAGCAGGGATTTTATATGTTTTAATAATCTGTTTAGTTATATATATTATTATTTCAAAAAAAGAAGTTAAAAAGATTTTTCGCCAACACAATCAACTGGAAGAAAAACTTAAAAATAGTGAAAACTACATCCAATCCGTCTTTGAATCTCAAGAGAATATTACAGTAGTTACAAATGGTACTTATTTAACAAAAGCTAATAAGGCGTTTTATGAGCATTTAGGTTATAAATCTTTAGAATCTTTTCACAAACAGCATAATTGTCTTTCAGAATTTTTTGAATATGTTCCAGATCTTGAATACATTAGCCTTAGATCTTACGGTATTGATTGGTTAAGTGTAGTTGTAGAAAAAAAGAATAACAAAATAGATACAAAAGCAAAAATAAACAATGATGTTTTTTCTATTAATGCAAAAAAAATTGATGGTGTTAATACAGGAGAATATGTTGTAATGCTTACCAACGTAAGTGATATGGTTAACTATCAAAAAAAGTTAGAATATCAAGTAAACCAAGTTGTTCAAAAACTAGAAAAACAAAATGAAATTATTCTAAAACAAGAAAAACAAGCAGTTTTAGGAGATTTAATCGGGATTATAGCCCACCAATTAAAACAGCCACTGAATAATATAGGTCTTTTAGCCCAAGGTATCAATGAAGAACACCAGTTTGGAGATTTAACTAAAGAAAGCCTAGATTCTACAACTGAGAGTATTATGAAAAAAATCAGATTTATGTCAGAAACAATTGACGATTTTAAAGACTTCTTTAGACCTGATAAAGTCAGTAAAGAGTTTTCTATTAATGAGTGTGTAGAAAAAACAGTATCTCTTGTTTCTGCACAATTTATGACCAATAAACTACAAATTCTCTATGCCTGTCAGTCTGACTTTAAAATCAGAAGTTTTGAAACAGAACTTCAGCAAGTTGTTTTAAATATTATTTCAAATAGTAAAGATATTCTTTTAGAAAAAGAGATTGAAACCCCTATTGTCTCAATAAATGTTTACACAGAAGATAATAAAGGTTATATAGAAATTGAAGATAATGGAGGTGGAATTCCAGAGGATGTCCTTCCTAAAATCTTTGATTCATATTTTACAACAAAAGGTGAAAAAGGGACAGGGATTGGTCTTCATCTTTGTAAGTTAATCATAGAAGACAATATGAATGGAAAAATCACTGCCCATACAGAAGATGGAAAAGCTATGTTTAAAATAGAACTATGGGAGCTTTTATAGTTTATATCCATATCCCATTTTGTGATTCAAAATGTGGATATTGCTCTTTTAACTCTTTTACAGATAAGTCTTTAATAGATGAATATTTTAAAAAACTTTATATTCAATTAGAAAATGATCTTTCTACAGTAAAGAAAATAGATACTGTCTATATTGGAGGAGGTACGCCCTCTTCTGTTGAAGCTAAATACTATGAAAAAATCTTTAGACTTCTTCCAAAGGTAAAAGAATTTACAGTAGAAGCTAATCCA
>JAOXRY010000087.1 GCA_025800305.1 Campylobacterales bacterium
TCTATGTTGGTCTGTTCTTTATCAATATCTCCATAACCACCTTGTTTTGAGATAGTAGAACCAGCTAAATGACCCCAATCAAAATAGGGACTATTTGCCCAAAAATAGAAATCTTTAGGAGCTGATCTGGAATTTTGTGAGAATCCATAAGATAAAGAGGTATCACTGGAAAGTACATCAAACTCTTGTTTATAGGAAGCAATAGCTTTAACCCCACCACCTTTTATAGTATAGTCACTATCTTGGACATTTTTCAAAAACCTCTTTTCTTCATAAGGAGCATAAGAAAGAGCAATATCTAAGATGTCATTTTCAAAGTACCTGCTATATTTTCCAAAAAAGTTCTCTATAGATCTTTTTTCTGATTGTATGGTTTGAAAAGTCTCTTTAGGAATAATTGATGAAAATTTAGAATATTTAAAGTAGGCAAAGTTCTCTTCATTTATTGGAGTATTAAGATAAATCCCATAGTAATCTTTTTGAAACCTAGGTTCTTTATCTACTTTTTTATTTTCATCTTTAAAGTAGTGAGTCATTTTATCAGAACTATGGCGAGTCGTTATTTTCCCTTGAAAAATCCCTTTTGCGTGTTTTGTCTTAGCATCAACAACTCCACCAAGAAAATTACCATATTTTGCAGGAACATTACTATCAAAAAATTCAATTTTTCCAACAATATCTCTATCTAAAAAAATCTCTTGTGGGTGACCAGAAACATCATTTTTAGACTCTGCCATAGTGCTGATTGGATCTAATATAGAGTTATTACTTACGCCGTTAATTAAAAAATTATTTTGGTAAAACTTCCCTCCACTTATGGTGATGTTTTCTGGTTTTATCTCTCCTTGTTGAGACTCTAACTTACTTTTATTAGACATCTCAACATCTGGCAAAAACTTTAAGAT
>JAOXRY010000129.1 GCA_025800305.1 Campylobacterales bacterium
CCTATGGTACATACAAACATATATAGTGTGATACTTAAAGACTAATTAATTAATTAAACAATCCGTCTAGCTGTAAGCCCCTCTAATCAGTTCTTACCTTGGCCAAATTGGTGGATTGCGAGAAGAGTTTTGCCCGGTGGCTGTCATAAAAATGCAATAGATGAGAAAAAAGATTTTGATGAGATGAGAGAGATTGCCAATACCCACTTAGATCTTTTCATAGTGATGAAAGATAAAACTGGCGATCAATATTATGAAACCTTGGTCTCCCATAGAAAAGATTTTGACTCTTTTGAAGAGTATTTAAAAAGTAAAGAGAAGTTTCCAGTTTACAAAAAAACAGAAGACATGGTTATACAAACTGCAAGAAACTGGACAGTACAAAATTTCAAAAGCAACAACACACTAAGTGTCTATATTCCACTGATGAAAAAAGACAATCCAATCATCTCAATTCCTGGAGATATTATTCTACAAATAGACCTAGATATCAGTGAACAAAACCTCTTTACCCAATCTGTAATCACCAAACTAGCTATCTTTATTTTTATCCACTTTCTTATGATATTTTTGATTTTTTACTTTACAATCAAATATCAAAAGATCCAAAAAAAGCTGGAAAAAGAAAATGAAAAAAACAAAGATCTAGCCCTTTACAATAAAAGCTTTATCTCCAATATGGTTCACCAAATTAGAACTCCTTTTTCTATTGTAATGACTAGCACATCTCTTTTGGAGATGTTTTCTAAAAAAGATATTTCAAAATACACAAGCCAGATAAATGTTGCCATAAACTCTTTATCCAATGCATATGAAAACCTCTCTTATTATATTTCATCAAAAGATCTTGACTACCCTAAAACACAGATCTCTTTTTCTAAATTTTTACAAGATAGAGTAAAGTTTTTTGGTCAGATCTCAACAGTCAATGGAAAAGAGATTATCACCCAGATTGAATCAGATATTGAACTTGGGTTTAATAACATGGAGTTGGAGAGACTTCTTGATAATAACATCTCCAACTGTATCAAATTCAGTGATTTTGGATCTAAAATTTTAATTACTTTTAAACAGACAGAAAAAAAGAATGGACTTCTTTTTCAATTTGATTCAAAAAACTTTGCTTTTAACAAGAAACTTTTTCAAGATAGAAAAGATCTCAAATTAGATAATAGTTCCAATACAGCTTTAGGGGTTTATGTCATCAAAAAAATCTGTGATAAGTACAGTATAGACTACTCTTTAAAAGTAGAAAAACAAAGAGTTACTTTCTCTTATTATTGGATTTAACATAGATCTAACATTGGACAGATATACTCTATAGAAGAAAGGATTTGATATGAGTTTTAATGTTTTGATTATTGAAGATGATGTCCAGCTGAATTTTGTTATTTCTGAATACTTCAAGATGAAAGGGTATAACACCCATGAGATATACGATGGACTAGAAGCCATCGATACTATTGACAAATTCAAAGTAAACTATATAGATCTCTATGTTATTGATATCAACCTTCCCTCTCTTACTGGTCTTGATGTTTTAAAATACATTAGAGAAAAAGACTCAAGGGCAGCTATTATTATCATTACAGCCTCTTTGGAGGTAAAAAACTTTATTAATGCTTTTGAATATGGGTGTAGCGACTACATTAAAAAACCTTTTCACATCAAAGAGTTAGAAGTAAGAGTTGATAAACTTCTAACTAACAACAGTTCAAAAATTGAATTTACAGAAGATTTTTACTACAGCTTTATAACAAAAGAGTTTTACCATAAAGATAAAAAAATAGAGCTAAGAAATAAAGAGAGACGACTGGTAGAGGTTCTTCTTCAAAATATCAATAAAATTGTCCCTCCAGAAGTTGTTTTTGATTATGTTTGGGAAACGGAGCCAAAAGAGAGCTATCCTATAAGACAGCTTCTAGCAGCTTTAAGAAAAAAACTACCTTATAATATAATAGAGACAAAAGTACGGCAAGGGTATAAAATAGAGTCACCAAATGGACAAAAAATATAAATTTATCACCTTAAATATAATCATCACCATTGCCTCTATCTACTTTACCTATACAGTATATCACGAATATAAAGAGTCCCAACAAGACAAAATCAAATCCTACATCGAAAAGTCAATCCAAAACAATAAAAAGATCTTAATCAACACCTTTAGAAAAATCAAAAAAGAGATAGAAAATGATAAAGAACTCTTTCAAAAAATCCATGAAGAATATACAGAAAAACTAAGGAGAAATCCATCACTAAACATCAACAACTTAAAAGAGGAGATCTTTTCTAAGTACAATCTAGCAAATAAAGAGATCCATCTTTTTCTTCTAAACAAGGACTACACAATCACTGACTCAACATACCCTCCTGATATAGGGTTTAATCTTGGTCTTGTAGCTGATGCTAGGCTTGAGTTAGACAAAACTATTGATGGAAAAACCTATCAATCAGAAAGTGTCTCTATAGATCTTATAAACTCTGAAATCAAAAGTTACTCCTACTCAAAAATCAATGACTCTCTATTTTTTGAGATGGGTTTTATAAACAAAAAAATCCATAAGATATTAAAAAATACGATGACAAAAGTCCAACTTATAACAAACAAAAAAAGTAATCTCTACAGAATCGAAAAAAAGCTAAATGGAGATGAATACTATGACAACATCTTAGAAAAAAGAGTACACAAAACAAAAGAGGAATATCTCTC
>JAOXRY010000138.1 GCA_025800305.1 Campylobacterales bacterium
AGAAGCAATTAAATATGCTAGAGAGCAAAAGATCCCATATCTTGGTATCTGTTTAGGTATGCAACTAGCGATGATTGAGTACGCCAGAAATGTATTAAAGATTAAAAAAGCTAACTCTCAAGAGTTTGATGAGAATGCTAAAGAGCCTGTTATCTATCTGATTGATGAGTTTATTGATCACGAAGGTGGAAAACAAGTAAGAACCCATACAAGTCCAATGGGTGGAACATTAAGACTTGGAGAATACGAATGTGTTCTTAAAGATGGCAGTAATATCAAAGCAGCTTACGATGGTGAAAATAAGATCTATGAAAGACATAGACATAGATACGAAGCCAACCCAAAATATAGAGAACAGTTTGAAAAGGCTGGGATGGTAATCAGTGGTGAGTCAAAAGGTCTTATTGACGCTATTGAAATTGAAGATCATCCTTGGTTTGTTGGTGTTCAATTCCATCCTGAATTTACCAGTAGATTACAAGATCCAAATAAAACAATTTTAAAGTTTGTTGAAAAGACTTTAGAACTTAAATAATCAAAAGAGGTTCTCACCTCTTTTGATATTAACCTTTTGTTAACTAACTCATTGTAAAATACAATCATGATAAAAGTATTAATGATTGAAGATGATAGAGATCTAGCGGATGTTCTTTCTGAGTTTTTAAAGAAAAACTACGATATTTCTGTCACCACATATGAAACGCCAGAGTTAGGACTTTCTGCACTTAGAGTAAAGCAGTTTGATATTGTAATCTTAGATCTAACATTGCCTGATATGGATGGTGTAGATGTTTGCAAAATCATTACAAATAACTATAAAGTCCCTATTATAATCTCTTCTGCAAGACTTGATATAAGTGATAAAATAAAAACTTTAGAAATGGGAGCTGATGACTATCTTCCAAAACCATATGATCCAAGAGAGTTAGCTGTTAGGATAAACTCTGTTCTTAGAAGATATAACACAACAGAAGAGGTAAAGGTTCTAACAACTTCTAAAGATTCTGATTTTAGAGTTGATGAAAATTCTTTGGAGATCTATAAAAAAGAAGAACTACTAAAACTTACAACAGCCGAATATGAAATCTTTAAACTTCTTATTGAAAAACAAGGTGCTGTAGTTTCAAGATTGGAAATAATTAATTCTGTTGATGCTATAAACTATGAAAGCAGTGAAAAAAGTATCGATGTTATTGTCTCAAGAATTAGACAAAAAATTGGAAAAAGTGATGAAGAGAAACCGTATATTGAATCTGTTCGTGGGGTGGGATATAAATTTAAAGAATGAAACTATTTAATCTAAGAAAAAACTCAATTATTTTTCCGATTACAAGCTTTTTTATAATCTCTGTTATTAGTATTTTAGGATTTTTTTCTATCTTGATTTTTTTTGACTATAAAAAAGAGAGCCACAAACAAGATGATAGAATCAATCGTGCTATAAAAACAATCTATATTTTTAAAAGACGTGGATACCCAGATATTGCTCTATTAGAACAGTTAAAAGCTTTGGAGTTTGCCTTAGCAAAACCTCAAGAATTTAGAGGATTAGAGCCATGTAAAGTTAGAGAAAGAAGAAAACATTACGTTGAATTTTATGGAGAAGAGGAGCTGATTAGAGTTATTACTAAAAACGGTGATGTCTTTTTATTTAAAGATCTTAGACACAAAACACCATATTTTCCATTTCTATTTTTTGGACTTTTTGCTTCACTTTTAATTACTATTTTCTCTTATTTAGCAGTGATTAAGAAATTAAAACCTTTAAATACTTTAGAAGAGAGTGTAAAAGAGTTTGGTCAAGGCTCTTTAGATATCTCTTTAAACATAAAAGGAGATGATGAGATCTCAAGATTGGCAAAAAGCTTTACTGATGCGTTGGCTAATATTAAGATGTTAAAAGGGTCAAGAGACTTTTTTATTAGAAATATTATGCATGAGTTAAAAACCCCTATTGCAAAGGGGAAGATCACACTCGAGTTATTAGATGATCAAAAAAATAAAGAGCGACTTACCAAAGTATTCCATAGACTGGAAAACCTAATCAACGAACTAGCTTCTGTTGAGAGTATTATCTCTGGTTCCAATGGTCATGAAAAAAGAGACTATCGTGTTATAGATCTAATTGATGGAGCCAAAGATCTTATGTTTGAACAAGATCTAGATGTAGAAATTGAAGGGGTAGATAAAACCATTTTTTGTGATTACACCTTGTTTACCATCTTATTTAAAAATTTAATTGATAATGGAGTAAAACACTCTGTTGATTCAAAAGTCTATGTAAAACAAAATGGAGACACTTTAGAGTTTATAAACTATGGACATAAAATGAAGAAAGATCTAGAAGAGCTTACTAAGCCTTTTGAAAAAACAGAAAGTGCTGGTTTTGGACTTGGTCTTTATATAGTTGATACAATTTTAACAAGACATGAAAAGAAGTTGCACTATAGATATGAAGAAGGAAAAAGCATTTTCTATTTTTAAATTTGACAAATATAGTTGCTGGTAGTTATTTTATAATTTTTATAAAAATACTAGATTTT
>JAOXRY010000166.1 GCA_025800305.1 Campylobacterales bacterium
AACTCAACTGCTTCTTTAGGCATTCCATACACAACACAACTATCTTCATTTTGAGCAATTGTTAAAGAGCCTTTATCAAACATCTCTTTCATCCCTTTAGCTCCATCATCACCCATTCCTGTCAGAATAATTCCAACAGCATTTTTCCCAGCTTCATTGGCAGCACATCTAAAAAGAACATCAACAGAAGGTTTATGTCTACTAACTTTTGGTCCATCTTTCAGTTGTATATAAAATTTTTTTTCCTCTCTTTTTATTAAGAGGTGCTTATCTCCTGGAGCTAGAAAAACCTTGCCTTGAAGTATACTATCTCCATCTTCTGCTTCTTTAACATCTAAATTACATACAGAGTTTAATCTTTGGGCAAATGATGTTGTAAAACCTGCTGGCATATGTTGAACTATCAAAATCCCAGGAGAATGTTTAGGAAGAGTCACCAAAAGCTTCTCCAAGGCTTGTACACCTCCAGTTGAAGCTCCAATAACAATGATATTATCAGTTTGTGATGGTGGTGGTGTTGTGCTTTTTTCTACAACCACATCAGCTTCTTGTCTTGCTTCTATATTGAGTGGCTTTAACATTGAAAGTTTACTTTGTGACTTATATTTTGCTTTAATTGCAGAAATAAAACCGTTTGTTGAATCATTAAAAAAATCTTTCACAATTTTTAAAACCTATCCTGCCTCACAATAGATTCTCTATTTTATTCTAAATTAACCTATATTTGAATTAGTTTTCGTTTCTAAAAAAAATTTTAGATCTTCAAGTAACTCTTTTTGTTTTAAATTTATAATATCAAGTTCCATACCATCTCGTGTATCAAATTCTAAAATTTTAGCCTTTGAAGACATATCATTTAATCCTGCTTGAAGCATTAACCCTTTAAGAGAGTGGAAAAATCGCATAAGATCTTCTCTATTTTTACTTTTCAATGCTAAATAAATACCTTGAAGTTTTTCTGTAGCATGTCTTAACATAGAGTTGTAAAACTTTTCTCCCATTTGGTCACCAAACTCATTGTAAAAATGTTCTTTCATCATTTTATCCATTTTGGCTACTTTTTCTAACACTTCACTACTCAATAACTTCTCCTATAGTCTTACTAGATAAGACCCTGCTCTTTTTTATCTAAATAGACACACTTAGCTACTTTATATAGAACGGGAAAAAGAGACTTACCTACTGGTTTTTGTATAAAACCATCTACACCAATCTTTGTTAAAGCCAGAAGATAATCACTATCTCCATGAGCAGACACTACTACAAATTTTTGTTCTGGATTTTCCTCTTTGATAACAGTTCCTAACTCAATTCCATCCATAATAGGCATTGTAATATCACTTAAAACAATATCATAGCCATTTACTTGATATTTATCGTAGCCATCTTTTCCATCAACTGCAGTATCAAAAACATCGAAAAAGTCTGACAATAACTCTTCAACAATTTCCCTAATCATCTCATCATC
>JAOXRY010000037.1 GCA_025800305.1 Campylobacterales bacterium
ATTGAAATTGTTGATGATATTCTTACATTAAGTCAAAGGCGTTCTAAAGATCTTCATTCTCAAATTGATCTTCTAAGTGAAAGTTTAGAATCTGTAGATATCAAGTTAAAAGGTGATAGTGGAAGAGGTTTAGCTGAAATAATTGAAAATATGGATTTTTCAGGAAGTGAAGCTTCTTCAACTGTATCAAGTACTTCTGTAAAAGAAACAACATCAAAACCTTCTATTCCTAAAACTACTCAAGTGATCAATAGAAGTAGCGAATATGATGATTTATTTAAAGGCTAGTTTTGGCTAAAAGATGTGTAGAAGAGTTTAATCCGTGGCCATCATTTGTGGATATTTTTGCTTCAGTAATTCTTGTAATGCTTCTTTTTATGCTGGTTTTATTGGTAAATCTTGGTTATTACGCCCAGTTTAAATATAAAGTAACATACTCAGGACAAGAGGCAAAAATCGAGAAAGAGAGTCAATTAGCTGGAGTAACACAGGTTAAATATACTCAAGAAAAAAGTAAAGAAGTCCCAGATAATTTATCACTATTTGAAGGGACCAAAAATGATTCTACAGGTAATGCTATTGCAAGAAAAAAAGAAGAAGACGACTATAGTAAGCAAATAGCAACAGTAAAAGACAAAGAACTTTTAATTAAATATCAAGATAAAGAGATGTTCGTAAAAGGAGCAATTGTAGGACAAGTTTCTTCATTTATCTCAAAAGAGATAAGTAAAGGATCTATAAGAGAGGTTTTAATCATTGTTAGTGATCCTACAATGGTTGTAAGCAAAACAATAGGGAAGCAGATCTCATTAGGTAGAGTTTTAGATATTAAGGGAAAACTATTAAAAGTTGGTATTCCTAAAGAGAAAATAAAGCTTGACCTAGTAAATAATATAGGTGTTTCTTATGGTTTTGGAGCGGTAAAAATAATAGTTAAGAAATGAAAATAGTAAGTTTTGTATTTATTTTAGCTTTAGGAACTTTTCTTTTTTCCAATGATGATCTAAAAAGCGCAAAAGATGTTGACAGGCTTCTTCTAGAAATAGAAGAAGAAAAGAGACAGCAAGAAGCTAAAAAAGCTGTTTTATCAAAACAACAAAACGATGAAATTAAATTTTATACAAGTAGGTTAACTTTAAAAGAGAGTGTTTTAGATATGATGGAAAACAGTCTTTTAATAAAGGCTAGTTATCAAGAAGTTATTCAGCTAAAACAAGAACTTTTAAATGCAAAAGGTGAGTTTTATCCTACACTTTCTCTCTCTTCAAGTATCACTGATGTTAATAATGAAGAAGATGATGGTACTACAAAAACAGAAGAGAAAAACAATGTCATATCTCTTAGTCAAAATCTTTTCGCTGGTTTTTCTACAGTTGGAAAATATAATCAGCAAAAAAATAATTATCTCAATAAAGTTTATAAACACAAAGGTCTTATTGAAAAAGAAATTTATAATGCAATTACAGCTTATATGGGAGTTGTTTTTGCAAAAGAAGCAATGGAGTCAAATAGAGAGAATGTAGAGAAACTTGATGAGATCTTAGAGCTGGTTCAGGTTAAGTATGATAATGGTGCAGTGACAGCTGGAGATCTCAATGTTATAAAGGCAGGAGTATCCAATGCAAAAAATAGTCTTGTAACAGCAGATTCAAAATATTATGAAGCCTTGGATTTTTATGAATATACAATCAAAAGATTAGAGCAAAATCAAAAACCCTTTCAAACCAATATTTCTATGCCTATTAGATCTTTAGAAAAAACATTAGATAGAGCTTATGAAGAGAATTCTCTGTATATGGCTGAAGTTGTTGATATAAGATCTAAAAAAGCGATGTTAACAGTTGCCAATGCAAAAAGATACCCAAGTGTTGATTTTAAATATACTATTACAGATTTAGAAATTACAGGAGATGATCCTTCAAAATCTAAAAAAACCACTGCTATGGTAAAGGTAAGTTATGATTTCTATCTTGGTGGAAAAACTGAACAAAATATTGTAAAGGCAAGAAGTTCTATTGAGCAAATGGAGCATAAATTAAGAGATAAAGAGAAAAAGATAAAGTGGAATATTAGAAAGCTTCATAAATCAATTACAAGTCTTTCTGCTTCTATAGCCAATAGTAAGATTGAGCTAATTTCCAATACAAAGGTTGTAGCTTCTTATTGGGATGAATTTAAATTAGGAACAAAAGATCTTCAAAAACTTTTAAATGCGCAAAAATCTTTGAATACTGCTAGAAATGACTTTATCAAATATAGAAAAAGCAGAATTTTAGACTATTTTAAGCTTCTAGAACAAACAGGAGAGATACTTGATTACTTCCAAGTCCCTTATCATAGTCAATACGGGATGGTAGAATGAAAAAAGTAGTTTATATTCTATTGCTATTCTTAGGATTTTTTTTAGGAG
>JAOXRY010000181.1 GCA_025800305.1 Campylobacterales bacterium
ATCAGAAGAAGTAATGGGAAAAAACTGTAGGTTTTTGCAAAAAGATGATAGAGAGCAAGAAGCTATTAAAAAAATGAAACAAGCTGTTATTAAGGAAGAAACTGTAACAGTTGTTATTAGAAACTATAGCAAAAGTGGACGGCTAGTTTACAATGAAGTAACTATTAGTCCAATTTTTGATAAAAACACAAAAAAAATCAAATATTTTCTAGGAATTCAAAAAGATGTTACAAAAGAACAATTAGAAGTACAAAATTCAAAACTTCAAGCCTTAGAAGAGATGATAAGAAACATAGCTCATCAGTGGAGACAGCCTTTAAATTGTATCTCCTTAAATATCTCTAGTTTAGTTGAGTCTTTTTATGAAAAGAAAGCTACTAAAGAAGTAGTTGTAGAAGTGAGTGATGAAATCAACCAGTCTATCTCTTATCTTTCAAAAACTATTGATGACTTTAGAAAATTAGCTAAACCTAACAGTGAAAAGTATCAATTTGATGTGTTAGAGACTTTTAAGAATATAAAAGATTTTGTAGAGCCAGCTTTACAAAACGACGGAATATCTTTAGAGTTAATTTTACCTGAAGATGAAATAGTCTATTTTGGTTATGAAAATGAGTTGTCTCAAATAGTCTTAAATCTAATCTTTAATTCTAAAGAAGCAATTATAAACAATAAAATAGAAAATGGACTTATTAAACTTCAAGTATCTAAAAAAGACTCTAACTTAGAAATCATTAATAGTGATAATGGAGGAGGGGTTTTGGCAGAAGTAATTGACTCTCTTTTTGAACCTTACTCAACTACAAAGTTTAATTCTCAAGGAGTAGGACTAGGTCTTTATTATAGTAAGGTACATTTAGAAGAGTATCTTGGAGGAAAAATTTCATTTAAAAGTATCAATAATGGTGCCCAGTTTACAGTGATACTTCCTTTAAAAAACTAAGGTTTAGAAAAACTATTTTCTAAGCCTTAGACTCTGTTTTCTTTTAAACTCTTGAAGATATTTCTCTACTTTGGTTTTTGAATAGTAAAAAATTGTTGTATGAGAACCGAAACCTTTTTTTGTTTTGCAAGGTTTAATATTTCTGATTAAACTCATATAAAACTTATCTCCATATTTATCAACAATATCAATATCAACCATGTGTTCTTTAGCTATGATATATTCCTTAATGAAATTTTATACTCATGATTCTATCGGTTTTTCCCAATATTTTTCAAGATACCACCAAATGAACACCAAAAGGAAATAAACTTCTTTTAAATTAAAGGAGTTTTTATGAACTATACAACAAAAAGGTACATATTTTTTGTCCTTATTTCATTGTTAACACTTATTGCACCATTTATTGTAATAAATGGAAACCATATGCTGTTACTCTCTTTTGAGAAACTACAGTTTCACTTTCTCTGGTTCTCATTTGATGTTGGGAATTTCTACCTTATGCCATTTCTTTTGATGTTTGTTTTTATTGGTATTTTTGCTATGACCACAATGTTTGGAAGAGTGTGGTGTGGTTGGGCCTGTCCTCAGACTATTTTTAGGGTTTTGTATAGAGATTTTATAGAAGGTACTCTATTGGATCTTAGAACTATTAAAAATAAACAAAAAGAGGTGAAATATAACTCTTTTGTAAAAGTATTGAAGCAAGGTATTGGATATACTCTTTGGGGTGTAATCACGGTTATTGTTGCAATTAACTTTATCTGGTATTTTGTTCCACCAGAAGATTTTTTTGCTTATATGACAAAGCCAGAAGAACACCTTTTTATGATAGGTTTTATTGGTGTCTTTGCTGGAATTTTATTTCTTGAAATTGTATTTGTTAAAGAGAACTTTTGTGCTTATGTCTGTCCATATGTTAGAGTCCAATCTGTTTTATATGATAGCGATACAAAACACGTTATCTATGATGAAAGTAGGGGAGGGAAGATCTACCAAGGTGACAATAAGCTCATCAGTAACATTAAACAGTGGACAGCTAACGAAGAGTGTACAACTTGTGAAGCGTGTGTAAAAGTTTGTCCTACTGGAATTGATATTAGAAAAGGGCTTCAATTAGAGTGTATTAACTGTCTAGAATGTGCTGATGCTTGTAGTGTTGTGATGGGAAAAAAAGATAAGAAATCACTTATTAGTTGGGGAAGTATTAATTTTGTAACCCACAAAATTAAAAAGTCTATTTTTACTAGAAAAAATGTTCTTTATATGATTGCACTAGTCACTTCACTATTTTTAGCTTTCTATTTTGGTATGGATAAAGATCCAGTAATGCTTAATATCAATAAGACAACACAACTATATAAAGTAAGAGAAAACGGTAAAATAGAAAATGATTATGTTCTTACAATTAAAAATAGCCAAAGAAAAGATTATACTTATGTTCTTAAGTTAGAAGATGAAAATTTTCAAATAAAGAGATTTAGATCCTTTAAATTAAAGTCTGGAAAACTTGTGAAAAAAGTCCTTGTGATTAGCTCAGACATACAGCCAAAAGATCTTACAAAGTTAAAGCTAACTATTTTTGCAAAAGAAGATAAGACAATTTCTTTAACAAAAGAACTGGTATTTATCTCTCCTAAGAAGTAGTAGAGTTTAAAAGGATGGAGAAAACAGCTCCATCCTTACTGTTTTTAACACTAACTTCTCCAAGAAAACTAATCTCAACAATCTGTTTTGCCAAGTAAAGACCTATTCCTGAACCATTTTGTTTTGTTGTGAAATAAGAATTAAAGATCTTATTTATGTGGATAGGTTCAACTCCTCCACCATTATCTGAAACAGTTAGTAAGATCTTCTCCTCTTTTTTAGAAAGGTCTATATCTATTTTAGGTTCTTCTTTGTTTTCTAAGATCTGTATAGAGTTGGAGATAAGAGCAATAAGAACTTGTGAAAGCTCGTTTTTAACTCCAAAGGTATAGAGATTTTCTTTATAGCTAAAGTTTAGGTCTATGTTTTTATTCTTAAGATTTCCTCTAAGAATTGTGACACTACTTTCCATAGCTTCAACAATAGAGAACTCCTCTTTATTTTTTGAAGGTCCATAGAACTCTTTAAAGTCATCAATTGTTTTAGATAGAAACTGGATCTGTTCATTGGCTATTGAGATCTTTTTATTAAAATACTCCTCTTGAAGGTTTTGATTTTGAAATCTTTTGGTTATATTAATAAGAATATAAGAAAGATTATTCAAAGGCTGTCTAAACTGGTGAGTAATGTTTCCAATCATCTCTCCGCTTTGTGCCAGTTTTGTTTGTTGTAAGAGCATATTTTTATAGTCTTCACTTTGATTTTTTAAGATGTTGTATTTATAAGAAACTGCCACTGTAAACATAATCGCTTCAATAGCAAAAGCTACTAAGACAATATCTATATACCCTTGTGACACATAATACTCTTTTAAATCAAAGATAACCATAACAATCGATAGAATAGACCATCCAACTACATAGATAAATGTAGGATTAAACCCTTGTCTAAAGTTAAAAACTACGGAGATAAATAAGATAGCATAAATAAGAGTGTAAGGAAGGTATTCAAACAAGATGTATTGATAAAAAACAGAGAGGATAACAATATATAAAGATAGTGTTGCAACTATAAGCTCTTTAAAATCTTTTACCTCAGGAATAAACTTTCCTTCGTAAAAGGTTATTGCAAAGACTATAGCACTAATCATTGCCAAAGCTAAAAAACCATTGAGGTAGTTTTCATGGATAGGAAAGAGATTACTGTATGTGATGACATAACAAAGAGAGAAAAACTGCATAAAGCTATAACTGATATAGGTTATCTCTTTAGAGTAAAGATATCTTACAAAAGTGTAGATAGTTGTCATAATTAAAATACCAAAGGTAATTCCATATCCTAAGATGACATTTAAATCAAAGTTCAATTTTGTATCCAGTTCCTGTCAGATTGGAGATTGAGTCTTTTGGAAGTTTTGATTTTAGGTTTTTAATAAGAGTTTTCAGAGCATCTTTTGTCATTACACTATCAGTCCAGATAAAGTTTTCTATCTCTTGATATGTTACAAATCTGTTTTTGTGTTTTATTAAAAGATCCATTAGAGCAATCTCTTTTGTTCTAAGTTTAATTATTGTTTCATCTCTTACTAAAGTATGATTATAAGTGTCGTAATAAAAACCTTCTTTTAAAGATATGATATTGGAAGAATCCTCTTTTATACTTTCTATACAGATCTCTATAGCCTCATGAAAGTCCTCTTCTTTTACAGGCTTTATAAGATACTTAATAAGGCCAAGTTCAATTGCTTGAAGAAGATAAGAACTATCACTAAAGGCACTAATGACAATTATTTTGGTAGTTTTATCTTTTTGTCTGATTCTTTTAACAAAGTCTAGTCCATTCAGTTTTGGCATTTGAATATCTGTAATGATAATGTCTGGTTTATATTGTTGATAAAGCTTCAAGCCTTCAACTCCATCAGAAGCTTCATATACTTTTTCAAAATAGCTTTCTAAATACTCTATACCATTTTCTCTAGCTACAGGATCATCTTCAACATATAAAGCTGTTATATTCATTTAATCTCTTAAAAAATATTTCTTTGTTTTTATCACAACTAGTATAGTCAATAAAAGAACAAAACCAAAGAGAAAAAGGACAATATCCCAATTGTATTTTTCATAGATAATTGAAGGAATAAAAGATCCTATAGCTCCACCTAAATAGTAAAAGGTAAGATACATTCCCGAGGTCAAAGACTTCTGAGAAGACTTTAACGAATTGGCAAGTCCTGTACTTACGGTATGAACTGTAAACATTCCAAGACAAAAAAGAAAGATAAGACCAAAGATAATTGTTATATCTGTACTTGATAAAAACAGGGTAATAAGTAAAAAGAAAAGAAGCCCTACAAGGATAGTATTTATCTCTCCATGAAAGATTTTAATAATCTTCTTTGCATTTAAAGAGACTAAAATTCCCATTCCATATCCAAGATAGAGTAAAGATATCCCAAATTCAGAAACATCTTTAGAGATCTCTTTAACTCTAAAAGGTAAGATATTCAAAACTCCAGCAAAGACAAAAAAGACACAAAACATCAAAAAATAGATAGTTAAAAACCTTCTATCTTTTAAGATCTCAAAAACGTCACAGATCCTTGGCTTAACAATATTTGCTTCTCCTTCATAGGAGAGTTTTTTGATAAAGTAGATAGAAAGAAGAATACCTAAAGAGAGTGAGTAAAAAACTACTTGATAAGAGATCTGTGTTGCGATAAAACCAGAAAAAACTCTTCCTATAAGACCTCCTAAGACAGTAGAAGCCACATAGATTGACATATTAGCCTTGATATTCTCTTTATCAATATTTGCCAGAATGCTCATTATAGACGTAAGAATAGCTGGGATAACTAAAGCTTCAATAGTTCTAAAAAACAGAAACATCTCGTATGTAGAAGAAAGCCCTAAAAAGATATTAGTAACTAAAAGAACAATCGAAGAGTTTATTAGCATTTTTTTCGCATTGACTTTTTCTAAGATGTATCCGTAAATTACAGGAGAGATGGCAAGAAAAAGCATAATAACTGCCGTAAATTGTGAAGCATCAGAAATAGAGATCTGAAACTCATTGGCTAAAAGTGGCTGTAAAGGTTGGGTTGCGTACATTACAGAAAGTACAATAATAATACAGTATACAAGAATAAAGAGATCGAATTTTTTCACTGAGAACCTTTTAGAAGGTTGTATTTTACACTTTTTTTAATGAGGTCAATATGAAAAATTAGTTTTTAAAGTTAAGAGTTTTTTAAGAAAGTATTAAATGAGAATATATTAAAGTCATATAAAATCAATTTGAGGAACATGAAATGTCATTGGATAGAAGAGAACTTTTAAAAGGCGGTGCTATTCTTGGTGTATCTACATTTGTTAGTGGTTGTGGTAATCTTGCCCCTCAACCATCTAAAGATATGGCTATAAGCAAAGTCCTACTTAAAAAAAGTAAAAAGAAAAGAGTAGTAGTTGTTGGTGGTGGCTTTGGCGGATTAACAGCTTCTAAATACATAAGAATGTATAACGACGAAGTAGAAGTTGTTCTATTGGAGAAAAAAGCTTTTTTTATGTCTTGCCCTTATTCAAACCTCTACCTTGGTGGTGTCAAAGGGGTTGATATGGATGTTTTAACCCATGATTATTTCAAACCAGCAGAAAAATATGGCTATAGATTTATTCAGACAGAAGTTTTAGACATTGATAGAAAAAGAAAAACAGTAACAACGACCAAGGGAAAAGTTCTGTATGATATCTTGGTTCTCTCTCCAGGAATTGCTTATGATTATAAAAAACAGTTTAAAAACTGGGATGATGAGAAGATCTCACAAGTGAATCAAAGTTGTCCTCCTGCAATGATTACAGGAAGTGAACATTTAGCCCTTAAAAGACAGCTAAGAGATCTAAAAAGTGGAAATGTTGTTCTAACTGTTCCTGATGGTAAATATAGATGTCCACCTGCTCCATATGAGAGAGCTTGTATGATGGCAAACTACATCAAAGAAAATAAACTAAAAGCAAAGGTGATTATCCTAGATACACTTCCTCAGCCAAAAACAAAAGCAAAAGCTTTTAATGAAGCCTTTAGTGAAGTCTTCTCAGATATTATTGAGTTAAGAGGAAATAGTGTTGTTGAAGATAT
>JAOXRY010000207.1 GCA_025800305.1 Campylobacterales bacterium
CAACCTATCTTGGTTGCCATTGATGGGGTAGATGTGGTTGTTTTTAAGTAAGGCGGTAAAAATTCTTTTTTTATTGCGCTTGTATCCGTCCGGTATGTATTGAAAAATCAACTGGCACTGATAGTTGTAAAGTTTAACTGGTAGATTAAAAAATTGGAATACTTTTTTCATGTTATTAATGGATATGCCGTATTCATGTATATCTTCTTCAGTGGTGTTTAGTAGTTCTAGTATTTTTTTCCTTGATAGTGTCTTTGCTAGACTTCCTCTTTTCTCTCTAGTTAGTTCTGTGCCTTCATATGTTTCTAGTAAGTGATTTATCCAACACTCATTTTCTTTGTGGTTGTTGTTTTGGATTGCTTCTTTTAATGTCTCCTTCTCTGTATCTATGACTGTCTGATGATAAAAATTGTAGATTGATATGTTAGTTGTGTCCTTTAGACCCTCATCTTCTATGTCGTAGTCCTTGCCGTCATCATCTACTTCAATGACCTTTAGTATTTGAATAGCGTCTATGTAGTCTATCATGTCTGGCATCATATCTCTTAACTGTAAGTCAGTCTTGAGGAACATCATCACTTTTCTAAACAAAGGTTTTTCAAATTGTTTGGTGATGGTTCTCTTGACTAATGTTTCTATGAAGGCATCCACTTTCAAATTAGCAATTCTAGACTGACCCTTGGAAAACATGGGGTAGTAAGCGAGACCGTTGATTTTTTTGCCTCTCTTTATCTCCCCTATGACTTCAGTAGAGTAAAGCATATACTCCACCGAATATGATTTCCTTTTATTACCTATTCCTCTTTCTCGCGCTATTCTTACTAGTCTTGATGCTAGTGATGCTTTGGTCTTTTGTCTTAATCTCACTCTGACATTTTTAACTTTTTTTGCTTCCCTTGCCTTTCCTGCGGTTGCCCTCATCCTTTCGGTGATGGGTTCTTTATCTTCATATTTTTCAACTGCTTTATCATATTGTTTCATTCCTTTTGCTTTCTGTTTCTCGTTGTTAGTTGCGATGCCTTTGATAAGATTTTCTGCGGTAGTTAGTTGAGTAATCTTGCGGTCTTCATACAGGTCTATTATTCGGTTTATTTTTTGGAGTGTTGATGTTGACACTCTGTTTCTGTTTCTGTCCCTTATGGAGTTTAAGATGTTAATGTTTTTTTGGATATTTTTTTTCATACATATAATTATATAATAATAAAGTTATTTCTTTAAATAGAGGATTAAATCCAAGAAAAAACAAAACTACAATAAGTATTTAAAGACATATAGTTATATATATTATACTAGTAATTATGTCAAGTAAAAAACCTGAAGAATTGACCCTAGAAGAAATCAGAGAACAGATGTCTTTGTATCAACGACTGTTCTACCAAAAAATGAAAAACTCACCTGAATACCAAGAA
>JAOXRY010000271.1 GCA_025800305.1 Campylobacterales bacterium
CCTTTAAACTTGATAATGTCATTCTTTCCTGTATATCCACGTGCCAATCTAATAGCACTCATAACAGCTTCTGTACCAGAACTAACAAATCTTACTTTGTCTAAGAAAGAATAGATATTTAAGATCTCTTTAGCAAGGTCACTTTCTAAAACTGTAGGAGCACCAAAACTAAGACCTTTTTGTGCTGTGTGACAAACTACTTTTAATACTGTCTCATCAGAGTGTCCTAAAATCAGTGGTCCCCAACTTTGTACATAGTCAATATATTTATTTCCATCAATATCAAAAAGATACTGACCTTCACCTTTTTCAATAAAGATAGGATCTCCGCCAACTGCTGAAAAAGCTCTAACAGGAGAGTCTACACCACCTGGAATTAATTTTTTAGCCTCACTAAATGCTTGTTTACTACCATCTAAATTCATTTTTATCCTCTATAATTTTTTAGTGATTTTAGTAAAAAAACAATTAATTACTATACAAGGCTTTTTAGTATAGAATTACCAAAATATTTTAAGGTAGAACAAAGAAATTATGATAAAAAAAACTAAATTAATAATCGGTTCCTTTATTGTTACAACTATATTTGCAGGGTTTTTAGTTAGTAATACCCTTGAAGCTAAAACAAGTATTACAGAAAGGCATAGTGCTTTTGAAAAGTTTATTGCTGTTATTAATACTGTTGAAAAATACTATGTTGATGATATAGAAGTTGATGAAATAATCAAAAAAGCTCTTGATGGATTATTAAAAAATCTTGATGCACATTCAAGCTACTTAGAACCAAAAGCTCATTCAGAGATGAAAATTAAAACAAAAGGTGAGTTTGGAGGCTTAGGAATTACAGTTGGAATTAGAAAAGGTGCATTAACTGTAATTGCTCCTATAGAAGGTACACCAGCAGATAAAGCAGGAATGAAATCTGGGGACATTATCCTTAGAATCAATGGAAAATCATCTTTAGGTATGACTATTGATGAAGCCGTAGGTATTATGAGAGGAAAGCCAAAAACAAAAATCAAACTTACAATTATTCGAGAAAATGTTGATAAGCCTATCGAAATAGAGATTGTAAGAGATATTATAAAAATTCAATCTGTGTACCACAAAAGATATAAAGATGATATCCTTTATTTAAGAATCACAAATTTCGATAAACATGTTGCTCCAGATCTAAAAAAAGCAATTAAAAAATCAAAAAAATGGACAAAAGGAATTATTTTAGATCTTAGAAACAACCCTGGTGGACTTTTAGATCAAGCTGTAAAAACTTCAAGTCTTTTTATTGACAGTGGAGTAATTGTTTCTCAAAAAGGAAAAGTAAAATCTGAAAATAGAGAATACAGTGCAAAAGGTTCTTACTACTCAACAGATGTGCCTGTTGTTGTTCTTGTAAATGGTGGAAGTGCCAGTGCCAGTGAAATTGTCGCAGGAGCTTTACAAGACTACAAAAGAGCTGTTATCTTAGGAGAGAAAACATTTGGTAAAGGAAGTGTACAGTTTGTCTTACCTTTAACTGATGGTGATGCTATGAGACTTACTATTGCAAGATATTACCTTCCAAGTGGCAGAACAATACAAGCAAAAGGCGTAACACCAGATCTTCTTGTAAGACAAGCAAAAATTGAGGAAATCAAAAATGAGTTTGAAATCAAAGAGGCAGAACTAAAAGATCACTTAACAGCTAAACTAAATGAGATAGAAGGCAAAAAACCTAAAAAAGCTAAAGTTAAGGTCAAAGAAGACAAGACAAAATTAAACCAAAAAAGAGTTGATAAAGATCATCAACTAAAAACAGGTATTAATGTATTAAAAGCATTAATCATTACAAACAAATAGAAGAGGATAAATTAAGAAAAATGGAAATTAGCAAAATTATAGAACTTGGTCTTTGGCCACAGTCGAAAAAAACGACTTCTGAAAAAGGGATTAGTCAACTAGAAGATCTTGGCTATAATTTATACTACATTGGAAAAAATGCAGATCTTTACACTTGTCCAGGAAATGATCCTAAAGTTTTACTTGTAAGAAGTGATAGAACATCAGTTTTTGATATTCCACTGAACCTTGAAATTGAAGGTAAAGGAATTTCTCAAACTGCTATTTCTAACGCTGGTGCTGAGTATGCAAAAAAATCTGGTATTAGAACAGCTATTTTAGATGAAAATGTTGATAGCTCTTTAGCTGTTGCACCTAGATGTCAAATGATGGAACTTTGTAAGCCTTTAGAAGCTGAAGTTGATGGTGATGTTGTACAGTTTGAGTTTATCTTTAGAAACTACCTTACAGGTTCACTTTATGAAGCGTGTCAAAAAGGAAGTGACCCATATGGCTTAGATCTTGGTTCTGATTTAGCTCAGTGGCATAAGTTTGAGACTCCAATCTTTACTCCTACAACTAAAGGAATTAAAGATGAGCCTTTAAATGCTGCAAAAGTTAGAGAGATTTTTCCAGAAATCATTTCAAGCTTAGAAAAACTATTTAAAGACTTTACACAGTTTGCTGAAGATAATGGTATTGTAATCGTTGATACAAAATTTGAGGTTTTTATTGATAAAGATGGTCAGTGGGTTCTAGGTGATGAAGTATTAACACCAGAAAGCTCAAGATTTATAGCAAAAGAGAATTTTGACAAAGGTGAATACATCTCTATGGACAAACAAATCCTAAGAGACTTTGGTAAACAAGAGCAGTGGAAAGAGAAAGCAAAATCTCTAAACGCTG
>JAOXRY010000278.1 GCA_025800305.1 Campylobacterales bacterium
CTAGATTGTTATTTCTGTAATAAGTACTGCCTTGAAGCAAAAATGAAAATGAAAGCATATCTTTAGAAAAGACACTTTCACTGATAAAATCTTCTTTTGCCTTTATATCAACTTTATATAACGAGAGTCCATTTTCTGAAGTAAGTAAAGTCATTTCGCCATCAGCTAAATTTTTTGGCATTAATATTTTAGAATCTTCAGTTAATCCATTTTCTTCAATTAATGAACCTATACTTATTCTCTTCATTTCTTTCCTAAAAATTGGTTTCTCATAAAACTTAATTGTTTTCCCATAAAAACAATATTGATATTCACTATCAACAATCAGTATACTGAATCATATATTAAATTAAAAGGAAATAGATGAAAAAAACTTTAGCACTAAGCCTAAGTTTAGCTCTATCTACTGCACTACTAGCAAAAGAAAAAGAGTCTTTAGGTAAGTTAACTATCACATCAAATAAACAAGGAGAGACAAAAATAACTGAAATTGCTGGATCTGTATCAGTTATTGATAGTCTAAAATTAACTGATCAAAACATTGATAGTACAACTAAACTCCAAAACTTAACACCAAGTTTTTACATTACAAAAACTGGTCCTTCTATGATGACAACTTTTGCTTCAATGAGGGGAATTACAGGAGGTATGATTGGTATCCCTGCTGTAGGTCTTTATGTTGATGATGTGTACTATAGTGGACTTGATTTTCCACTTTTTGACATAGAGAGAGTTGAGATATTAAAAGGACCACAAGGAACTCTTTTTGGAAGAAATTCAGAAGCTGGTGTTGTAAATATAATTACTAAAAAACCAAACAAACAAGATAGTGGAAAGATATCTTTGGATTATGGTTCATTTAATACTATGAAAATAGATGGTTCTATAAATAAAGTTATCAATGAAGATACAGTATTTAGAACTGCTATAAAATATAATAAGACAGATGGTTACTTTAAAAATAAAAATAATGATTCCAATGGAGCAGAAGAGACCAATCAAGATATAAGAGCAATTCTTGACACAAAACTAAGTGATAGACTATTTTTAACTACCAGCATAGAGTCTCTTAATAATGATGCCTCTAAATATGCACAATTTGCCGCTTATGATGAAAAAGACTTAAGAAATAAAATCAATGTAGATAAAGATGGTAAGGCTTCTCAGACAAGTAATGGAGCTAATTTTAAAGCTAAATATCATGGAGATAGCACAACTATTGTCTCTATTACATCTTTTAGAGATGAAAGCTATAAAGTAGAGAATGATTTAGACTTTTCAACAGCAGATAACATGTATCTAAACCTATCAAAAGATCTAAACTACATTTCAGAAGAGCTAAGGTTTATCTCAGATAATACATCAGATCTTAACTGGATAGGTGGATTATTCTTTCTTTCTGAAACAGATAAGAGAGACTATAAAACAGATCTGAAAGCTTACAATATGAAGATTAACCAAGTAAGCGAGACAAAAACAACAACCACTGCTCTTTTTGGTGAAGTTAGTAAAAAACTATCTAATACAAAATTAACATTTGGTATTAGACACGAACAAGAGAAAAAAGATTTTGATTATAAACAAACAGGAATGGGTACATCAACAGGCAGTAAAGATAAAACTTTTGACGCTACTCTTCCAAAGATCTCACTATCTTATCAAAATAGCGACAAGTTTATCCCTTATATAACTATGGCAAAGGGCTATAGAAGTGGTGGATTTAATGATAAAGATAATATCGGTTCACCATATAAACCAGAATTTACGACAAACTATGAGGTTGGCTTTAAATCATATCTCAATGATATGAAAATCACAGGAGCTTTTTACAATATTAAGTGGAGTGATATGCAAGTTGAAGTACCAGTTTCTGGAGGTTCTGGAGTTTTTATTGAAAACGCATCAGAAGCGACAAGCACAGGAGGTGAGTTAGAACTTGATTATTTTCTATCTGATTCTTTGACACTTTCTGCAGGTCTTTCATCTGTTGAGTCTAAGTATGATTCTTATACAAGTGGAACTACAAAATATGATGGAAAATACGTTACAGATGTTCCAAAAACTACAACAAACTTTTCTCTTAATTATAGAGGAGATAGTGGGATTTATACTGGTGCTAACTATTCTAGCTTTCAAGATATTTATTTTGATAGTGCTAATACAAAATCACAAAGTTACGCTATTACAAATGTGAAAATTGGATATGAACAAAAAGACTATGATATTTATATCTATGGTAATAACATTTTTGACAAAGAGTATAAAACTAGAGCTTTTCAAGTTCAAAACAACTGGTATGCTAGAGCAGGAGCACCTCAACATTTTGGAGCTAATGTAAAGTATAGGTTTTAATATATGACAATAGCAATCTTAGATAAAAAATACCTATTTTTGCTTTTGCTTTACACATTGCAGTTTGTACCAGCAGGATTTTTCTATGGTGCAATACCTGCAATCTTAGGGGCAAATAATGTCCCTATGAGTGTTATAGGCTGGGTATATATGATGGGTCTTATTTGGGTAGGAAAATTTTTGTGGGCTCCGTACATTGATAAATTCACCTTTTCTTTTTTTCAAGGACACTATAGAGCTTGGCTAATTGTTATTCAAATTCTTCTTTCCATATCAATGTTTATTACAGCTTTTTTCCCTTTAACAGAAAATTTTCTTACAGCTATTATTCTTATAGGTATTATCAATTTTATCTCTTCAACACAAGATATAGCAGTTGATGGATTGGCAATTAATTCGTTAAGACGTGATCAACTGGAATATGCAAACTCAATGCAAACAGTGGGGATTTTTATAGGAACCTTAATTGGACTTGGGCTTCCTTTATACTCTTACGAGATCTATGACTGGAAAACCACATTAATCATTCTCTCTTTAGTTGTTTTAATCCCAACATTAGCGTTAAACTTTTATAAGGAAAATCCTAAAGAGAGAGATCTACCTAAAATCACTTTTTTAGAGATCTATAAATTTCTAAAAGAGAAAAATGGTTTTAAGATTTTGATTATGATTATTCCTGGATATTGGATTGTAGAAAGAAGCTTTCCTTTAGTCCAACAACTACTTATAAAAAACAACTGGTCTCTTATAGATATTGTTATATCTCAAAATATCATCGGATCTTTTACAGGTATCATA
>JAOXRY010000279.1 GCA_025800305.1 Campylobacterales bacterium
CAGACGAAGAATAAGAGGAGAGTTTTTGATGATACTTCTCTAGAAGATAAAAAGAAGAAATAAAAGTAAAAAATAAAATAAGAAGAGCATAAAAAGAGGAGTTTTGAAAGATAAAAAAACAAGAAAAAAGAAGTAATATGTAAAAGGATATTACAACTCTACCTCTATTTTTTAAATCAGCTAGATTCAAGTCTTACACCATCCCAAAACATAGAGAACATACCATTTTCTATGGTTTTTCTATCTAGTTGTTCTTCCATCTGAACTTGGGTGAATCCTGTTAGTATTGTAGATTTAAAGAAATTAAGAATAAGTTTCCCATCAAGATCTTTTAGTTGAGACTTTACACTTGACTTTTCAATTAAGTCTGTAAAAGAGCAAAAATCACAGATGTCATTTTTGATTGTTGATATATAGACAGAAGAATCAAATTCTTGTAAAAATTTTGCTTTTGAAGGATTGTCACAAAGGTAGTTGAAAATTCCTATCCATCTTCTTTTTAGTTGTCTTTTTAAAGGTTTATTTTTAGAGTATTTTTGGTCTAAAATTAGATCTATATCTGAAAGAATCTCCTTGTATATTCCAAAAATTAGTGACTCTTTACTTGGAAAGTATTTATAGATTAAACCAACACTAATATCAGCCTCTTTTGCAATGAGAGATACAGGTGATGCAGCGAAGCCATGTTTTGCAATAACTCTAATGGTTGAGTTGATTATTTCGGATTTCTTATTTTTTTGATTCATATAAATAGTATATCTTGAAATATGTTACAATATCCTTATGGTAAGGCATTTAACAGATACAAAAGACTTCTCAAAAGAGGAGATAGAAGAGCTTTTTGAAAAAGCTAAAGAGTTTCTAGATGAAAAGAGTAGAGATCTTTTAAAATCAAAATTAGTTATTAATATTTTTTTCGAAAATTCAACAAGAACAAGAAGTAGTTTCGAAGTTGCTGCAAAAAGACTTGGAGCAGAAGTTGTTTCGCTAGATGTCGCAACCAGCTCCAGCACAAAAGGAGAAACCCTTTACGATACTGCTGCGAACCTTGATATGATGGGGCCAGACGCTATTGTTGTAAGACACAAAAATGCTGGTGTTCCTAAAATTCTTTCAAAATATGTAAAATCTTCTATTGTTAATGGTGGAGATGGAGCGTACGCTCATCCAACACAAGCACTTTTGGATCTTTTCACCTTAAAACAAGCCTTTGGTAATGTTAGTGGAAAAACAGTTGCAATTGTTGGAGATATAAAAAACTCCCGTGTTGCAAATAGTAATATAGAACTTCTACCAAGGTTTGGAATCAAACTTATCTTAGTTGCACCACCACACTTTTTGCCAAATTACCCAGAGATAGAAACATCAAATTCATTAGAAGAGATTGTAGATAGAGTAGACGGAATTATGAGCCTAAGAACTCAAACAGAGAGACACAAAGAGGCGATTTATGGAAGTCTTAGTGATTACTCTGTTAATTATAAAGTGACAAAAAAATTAATTGGGGATAGAGATATTAAAATCTTGCACCCTGGACCAGTTCATAGAAATATAGATATTGCAGATGATGTTTTAGATGATGAGAGATCTTTGGTTTTAGATCAAGTAAAAAATGGTGTTGCTGTGAGGATGGCAGTTTTAGATAAACTGATTAATGGTTAGAACTTTAAACGAACTTGGAAAAAAGGGAGAACCCTTTTTTTTTCTTATCAGCTTTGACAAAAAAAATTTTTATGCTTCTTCTTTAAAAGATCTTGATAGCGATATTTCTTTTCAATTAAACTCTTTTAAAAAAAGAGAAAAAACGGCTCTAGAAAAATTTCCAATCTCTTTTGATGATTACCAAAAAAAATTTTTAGATCTTCAAGAACATATTATCAAAGGGAATACCTATCTTGCCAATCTTTGTTGTAAAAGTGAAATTAAAACAGATAGAAGCCTAGAGGAGGTCTATAAAAACTCCAATGGAAAATATAAACTTCTTTTTAAAGATAAGTTTGTCTGCTTCTCTCCAGAGACTTTTATTAAAATTGAAGATAATCAAATACAAACCTTTCCAATGAAAGGAACAATAAACAAAAATGTTCCTAATGGAAAATCTAAGATCTTAGAAGATGAGAAAGAGTTAACAGAACACGTTATGGTTGTAGATCTTTTAAGAAATGATCTCTCCATGGTTTCTGAAAAAGTCAGAGTTGAGAAGTTTAGGTATGTAGAAGAGGTGGCAGATCTTTTACAAGTAAGTAGCAAAATAGTTGGAGATCTTTCACCAAAATGGGAAGAGAGTATAGGAGATATCTTTGACAAGCTATTACCAGCAGGTTCTATAACAGGAACTCCAAAAAAGAAATGTGTTGAGATCTTGGAAAGTATCGAAGGTTTTGATAGAGGTTTTTTTACAGGTGTTTTTGGAGTTTATGAAAATGGAAAACTTGATAGTGGGGTTTTAATCCGATTTATAGAAAAAGAAAATGGAAAACTTTTTTTCAAAAGTGGTTGTGGAATCACAGAATCAAGTATTGCCAATAAAGAATACCAAGAGATGAAGGATAAGATTAATGTC
>JAOXRY010000285.1 GCA_025800305.1 Campylobacterales bacterium
AGAAGACGATAAAAAATCAGACAAAAAGAAAAAGGGAAAGAAGAAAAAAAGCAAAAAGCCTAAAATGGAAAAGAAAGTATACCATTTAGAATATAGGCTTGGAAGTAATGGATTAACCATTTTAGATAACAAGAAAAAAGAAAAGAAATGGAAACGTTGGGCAAACATTGCTCCAGATAGCTCTATCGTTTTATACTCTAAGAACTTTAACATCTACTGGATGGATAAAGCGAACTTTTTAAAAGCTGTAAAAGATGAAAAAGACACTACAATTGTAGAGCATCAATGGACAAAAGATGGTGTTGAAAACTTTGGTTATGGCGGAGGAAGCAGAGGAGAAAACAACGAAGATAAAGTTAAGAATAAAGACAAACGTAAAGGAATTTGGGGTACATGGTCTCACGATTCTAAAAAGTTTGTTTTTCAAAAAACAGACGCAAGACATATTAAAGATTTATGGGTAATTAACTCTGTATCTAAAAGAAGACCAGTTTTAGAAACCTATAAGTATCATATGGCTGGAGAGCAGGAGTATTATAAGTCTGAATTATTAATTTTTGATATTCCTTCAAAAGGAATGACAAAAGTAGATTTAGATACCATTAGACAGCAAAGTGTTTCTGTATTTAGAGCTCCAAGAAAACAATCTAATAGAGATGATGATTTTCAACCGTCATTATTGTTA
Organism: Campylobacterales bacterium; assembly: GCA_025800305.1. Taxonomy (GTDB): domain Bacteria; phylum Campylobacterota; class Campylobacteria; order Campylobacterales; family SZUA-545; genus JAOXRY01. Next base: position 686 of record JAOXRY010000285.1, read on the forward strand.
TCTAAGAAAGGAAAATTATATTATAGCGTTATTAGTAGAGATCGTAAAAAATTAGACATCTGTGTTGCTGATTTAGAAACAGGAAAATCTAAAGTCTTAATTGAAGAGCGTTTTAATACTTATATAGAATCTAGACCTTTGATTTTATTTAACAACGAAAAAGAAATGTTGCACTGGGCAGAAAGAGATGGTTGGG
>JAOXRY010000294.1 GCA_025800305.1 Campylobacterales bacterium
AGCTGGTAATGAAAGCCATTATTGTCAAAGTAGTGAGTTTCAACAGATTGATTGTCTATTATCTCTTTTAAATCATCTCTATTTAAATCTGTGTAATTCTTTATATTATCAAAGTATTTTTTTGCACTTTCGTTTCTAAAGAAGATCTCACCTTTTTTATTAAAGATAAAAACGGAAGAGGGATTATACTTTGGTAGTTGGGCCGTATAGTAGTTTTTAAAAGATATTTTCTCATTAATTTTAAACATTTCATAGAGAAAACAGTGTCTTGTAATTCCTGTATAACCTAAAGTCATTGATACAACAATTAATAAATAACAGTTTGAAGCAACAGCAAAGATTGCTAATAAAACAGAAAGAACTAATCTTATATATGCATCAGCTTTGGTCATATTACAACTGTTTGGTATTTTTAGAGCCATGACAAATCCTTTTTCTTAAAGTAATTATATAATAAAAGGGTAAATATTCTGATATAATTGCTCCACCTACCAATAAGGTTTTAGATGTTAAAAAAAATCCGAGTAATGCTAGAAATGATTTCTGAGAAAGAGACACTTTTTAAAGCAATTAAGATTGCTATAGTCGTAGGAATTATTTTAAATCTTATTAATCAAGGAGGTGCCATTTTAGCTTTTGATATAGAAAATATCAATTTTTTCAAAATGGGATTAACCTTTTGTGTCCCTTTTTGTGTTTCACTTTATACTGCACTTACAATTGGACTTAAATTTCAAATTGGTACAAAAACACCTGTTGATGTATCCCTTGATTGTGTTGCCCACAAAGAGGACAAAGTGTCCTTAAAAAAAGGAGATGTGATTCCAGTGTGTCCTTCATGTGGAGTAAAGACCCATTGGAAGTTGTCTGGTAGTTAAAAAGGAACAAAATGTTTTTCAATTCAAAAAAAGAAGATCCAAATTTAGTATCTATTACAAAAGAAGAGTTTGAAGATCTTAAAAATAAAAGTAAAGTTTTAGAAGATATAGAATTAAGTCTAGCAGGTGAAATTGCAAAGACAATGACCAATACAGCAAAAAATGTAAATGAGGCTTCAAAAAGACGTTATAACGAAATCAATGAAGTATTAGATTCTGTGACTAATTTTATTGAAAAATCAAAAAAAATTCATGATATATCAAATGACTCAATTAAATCAGCAAAAAATACCTGCAAAACAAGTAGAAAGGTCATTGGAAACATCGAACTTCTCACAGGAAAGATTAGAGATCTCTCCGAAATTGCTGATGATTTTTTATCAGTTACAGAAGAGCTTAATACAAAAAGTCAAAATATTAGCCAATTTATCTCTATGATTACAGAGATTACAGAACAGACAAATCTACTTGCCTTAAATGCAGCAATTGAGGCGGCACGTGCAGGGGAGCATGGACGTGGTTTTGCTGTTGTTGCTGATGAGGTGAGAAAACTGGCTGAAAAGTCTTCAAAGTCTGCCAATGAGATTAATGTAGAGATTAAACAGATTCAAGAAACAACAGGATCTATTCAAGAAAAAACAAAAAACGTATTTACAATGGTTGATGAAAGTGCACAAGTTTCTGAAGAAGCTATGGGATCTTTACATCAACTAATGGATTCTGCCGACAAAAGTACAGCCGATGTTCAGATTGTTCTTGAGAGTATAGCAGAACAGCTACAAGGATCTAGTGATATTCAAGAGAGAATGGATCATCTATTAGAAGATACTCAAAAGTCAATAGAGGGTTCAGGGAAAAATTTAGAGCTTGGACAAACTCTTCAGAATGCTTTAGGGATTAATAAGTCTTAATCCCTAGTTTGAGAAGGTTAATTACCTTCTCGTTTTACCATCAATGATAAATCTAAGGGCATTTAGTCTAATAAAACCTTCTGCATCTTTTTGGTTATACACTTCATCCTCTTCAAAAGTTGAATGCTCTTCACTGTATAAAGATCTGTCAGAAGTTCTACCAACAACTTGAACATTTCCTTTGTAAAGTTTCAGTCTCACTTCACCTTGTACATTTTTCTGAGTTGCATCAATAGCAGCTTGAAGCATTTCTCTCTCAGGAGAGAACCAATAACCTTGGTAGATTAGTTTTGCATACTTTGGCATTAACTCATCTTTTAAGTGAGCCTCTTCTCTATCAAGTGTGATTGATTCGATTGCTCTGTGAGCTTTTAGCATGATTGTTCCACCTGGAGTTTCGTAACAACCTCTTGCTTTCATACCTACATATCTGTTTTCAACAATATCAATTCTTCCGATACCATGCTTGTTACCGTAATCATTTAAAGTTTTTAAAATTGTAGCTGGAGACATCTCCTCACCATTGATTGAGATAGGGTCACCATTTTTGTATCCAATTGTTATGTACTCAGCCTCATCAGGAGCTTCTTCAGGAGACTTCGTCCATAACCACATATTGTCTTCTGGCTCATTGTTTGGATCTTCTAAGTGAAGACCTTCATAAGAGATGTGTAGAAGGTTTGCATCCATAGAGTAAGGACTAACAGTTGGATTACCATTTTCATCAACGTGTTTTTGATCAATTTCAATTCCGTGTTCTTTTGCATATGCTAAAAGTTTTTCACGTGAATTTAGATCCCACTCTCTCCAAGGAGCAATAACAGTGATATCTGGATTTAGTCCTAAATAACCAAGCTCGAATCTAACCTGATCATTTCCTTTACCCGTCGCACCATGAGATACTGCGTCTGCACCCATTTTATTTGCAATTTCAATCTGCTTTTTAGCAATCAAAGGTCTTGCAATAGAAGTTCCTAGAAGATACTCTCCTTCATAGATTGCATTCGCTCTAAACATAGGAAATACATAATCTTTCACAAACTCTTCTCTAATATCTAAAATAAAAATATTCTCTGGTTTAATACCACAAGCTAGAGCTTTTTCTCTTGCTGGTTCAACCTCTTCACCTTGACCAAGATCTGCTGTAAAAGTGATAACTTCAGCGTTATACTCATCTTGAAGCCATTTTAAAATTGTTGAAGTGTCTAGACCACCTGAATAGGCTAGAACAACTTTTTTTACTTCCTTCTTTGACATTTTTAATCCTCATAAATTGTATATTTTCGTGATTTTACCATAAAGGTATTTTTTATAGATTTAGATCATTTTTAACAATTGTAAATATGCTAGAATCAGCAAGTAAAATCCCTTGTCCTTAAAGAGGTTTTTTTGACTGTAAAATTAAATGAAAGATTAGATGGCTTTGTTTAGAATTTTTCTGTTTTTTCTGTTTTCTATAGCTCTTTTAAGTCAGAATAATTTGACAACAGTAGAGATTTCTTCTAATAAATCCATTCTTTTAGATGAAAATAAAACACCTTTAGTGGTTGTTACATACAAACCTCAAAAATTTGGAACCTCTTTGCTAGATGGTGTTCAAACTTTTCTTTTCCAGTTGGAAAATGTTTCTGATAATCCTGAGGTATCTATAAATTTAAAAGCTAATTTTTTAAACCAAACTAAAGAGTTTTCAATAGATGTCGAAAAAGGAAAAAAGCTTCCTTTATTTCTAACTTATCAAGATGTAGATATATCTTTTAACAGTGTAACTCTCCCACTTTCTTTAACAATCAATCAAGATGAAAAAAGATGGAAAATAACCAAAAAGCTTCTAGTTAATCAAGCCTCATTAAATGTAAAAATAATAGGAGATGGTTTTTATAACAAAAAAGTCTTTGTAAAAGATATCAAACAGTGGGAAATAAAAGATAGTATCCATGGTTTTTTTGTGCCAACTTACTCAAATAAACAGTACACTCTCACCTTTAGTAGTAGTGAAAAAAAGCATTTTTTAATAAAAGTAGGAGAACACTTTGTCATTGATAGCCATAAAAAAGTGAATAATAACCTTTTTAAATACAAAATAATGACAATAAAGGGAAGAAAAAGATATGTATATAAAATCATTTTTACTCTTCCTGAAAGTAAAGTTTTAAAAGAGGAAGTACAGAATTTTATTCATATCACAAAATATAAACCTCAACTTCCTAAAAATAATTTAGAGGTTCTATCTGATAGCAAAAACATTAAGTGTTTTTATGAAGATGGAATGGTTAGAATAAACAGTTTGAGTAAAAATACAAAACCTGTGAAGATCTCTATTCTAAAAGGAAAAGGTCATCTTTTTGATTTTATTCTTTTTCCAAAAAAAGATAGTGTAGATGAAGTGATAAAATCTTCTGTAAGAAAAATACAGCCTTATTTTATAGACAAAGCAAAAAATAAAAAATTTAAAAATAAGATTCTATTTGGTGAGATGAAGTGGGGAAGTATCTACTTTGATGTCAATGGAAAAAAAGAAAAATTACAAGATGTAGAATATACACCACTGGTTCAATCAGTTCTTTATAAGTCAATAACAAGAAAAAAAGCAGATGTCTATTTGGAGAAAAACTCCTATCCAGTAACTGTTTTAAAGAAGAATCAAGAAGTTGAAGGGATTTTATATAGTGATGGAAGTATAAAATATATCAATGGAATGTGGTGGAGTCATGTGAGTTTTTTTAAAGATAGAGAGTTTAATTTTTTGGTTAAAAAAAACTCTTATCTAAGAGATAAACCTTATGGAAAAAGAGTAAGAAAAATTTCAAAATTTACCAAGTTTTTTGGAAGTTTTGTGAATAAACAATGGGTTTGTATGGAAAATAGACAAGGTTGCATCCATATTAGACAGTTGGATATGATAAGAGAGTAAAATGAACGAATTTGAGAAAACACTATTAAAAATCGCTAGAAAAACAATTGAAGATAGCTTTACAGGAACATTACATTTTGATAAACAGACACTTTTGTGGCTATATCCTAAACTGACAGATACTATGGCTACATTTGTTACTTTGACAATTAATAACAACCTAAGAGGTTGTATTGGTTCATTGGCACCTCATAGAATGTTTTTAGATGACATTATTGCCAACTCTTACGCAGCCGCGTTTAAAGATCCAAGATTTAAGCCACTGAGTAAAGCCGAAGCAAGTATGGTTAATATAGAGATCTCTGTTTTAACACCACCACAAAATATCACATTTTCTTCAAAAGAGGAGTTACAACAAAAGCTGACTTTAGGAAAAGACGGGGTGATTTTAGAATCAGAAGGAAAAAGAGCAACATATCTGCCTCATGTTTGGAATCAGTTTAATAGTTTTGATGAATTTTTTTCATCTTTAGCTAAAAAAGGAAATATAGAAGGTGAACTTTACAACAAGAGTTGGAAGGTTTTTAGCTACAAGACAAGAAAACTTTCAGAGATCTGAAAAACAGTATAATTAAAGTAATAACTAAAGGTTTTTAACTATGGAAAACTTATTAAAAAGTGTTGAACAACTTTTCAAAGAGAAAAAATTTAAAGAGATAGAGTCTTTATTTGTACAATACATCAATAAAAATCCTGATGATTATAAAGGGTACTACCATCTTTCTCTTTTTCTTTTTAGATTGGGAAAATTAGAAGATGCTATGAAGGTTCTAGCCAAAGCCTTGACTATTGATCCAAGTCAAGCAGGTGGTTATAATAATCTTGGTGTAATACTTAAAAGAATGAAAAGACTAGGAGGAGCAGAAAGAGCTTATAAAAAAGCAATAGAGCTTGAACCTAACTATCTTGATTCTTATAGCAATCTTGCCAATCTTTACAGAGAGAATGGTTTATATAAAGACGCTTTAAATGTTGGGATTACTTCATTAAAAAAAGATCCTAAAAATCCCTCTATTTGGATTAACCTCTCTTTTACCCATGAAAAATTAAAACAGTATCAAAAGTCATTAGAGTGTCTTAATAACGCTTTAAAACTGCAACCAAAAAATCCTGAGATCTATTTTCATATAGGAAATCTATTCTATACAGTTAAAAATTATGAAAAAGCAGAGATACTTTTGAAAAAAGCTATAGAGCTGTCTCCTAAAAATCCTAATTATTTCAATAACTTAGGAGTGATGTTAAAGCAACAAGGAAAATATAAAGAAGCTATTGTTTGTTATGAAAACTCTTTAAAAATACTTCCAAACAATCCAAATACCTACACCAATATGTCCTTAGCCTTAAAAGAGTTAAGAGATTTTGAAAATGGCTTAAAAGCTGGAATGAGATCTTTGGAAATTCGACCAAATGATGCCAATGCTTTAAATAATTTAGCTACAGTTTATGAAGAAAAATTAGAGTTTGAAAAAGCAGAAGAGTATTTTAGAAAAGCTTTGGAAATAGAACCAACACACCCTAATAGTAATTGGAATCTTTCTGTACTCTTATTGAAAAAAGGTCACTATGAAGAAGGCTTTGAAAAATATGAGTATAGGTGGCAAAATGAAGCTGCAAAACCAAAACCAATTTTAGACTCTAAAGAGTTAATAGATGAAGATGTAAATGGAAAAAAAGTCTACGTTTATACAGAACAAGGTTTTGGAGATGCAATTCAGTTTGCTAGATATCTCTCTCTTTTAGATGAAAAAGGAGGAGAAGTTTATCTCCAATGTAAAAAAGAGTTGCAACCACTTTTTGCCAACTTAAAGTTTTTAAAACAGTGTGTTACTGATTTTGATGAAGTAAAAGAAAAAATGGACTTTAATGTGCCTATTATGTCATTGGGCAAATATTTTCATACTACTGTTGAAACCATTCCTACAGAAACACCTTATCTTTTTTTAAAAGGTAGAAAACTCTCTGTTAAAACATCACCTGCAAAACTAAACATTGGAATTTGTTGGAGTGCTAGTGTTACAGGAGCTCAGTATGATGAAAAAGTCATTGATTTAGAACTATTTAAAACACTTTTCTCAATTCCAGATACTCAGTTTTTCTCCCTTCAAGTAGGTCATGATAGTGATATGGTAGAAAAGTACAGTTTGGAAAATAAAATCATAGATCTTAAAGAGAAACTTGTAGATTTTTCAAAGACCGCTTCTGCAATATCACAAATGGATTTAATTGTTGGTTCTGATACTTCTGTTATTCATCTTGCTGGAGCTTTAGGTATTCCTTCTATTGCTTTAATCCCTTATTATAATGATTGGAGATGGAAGCTAGAGAGAAGTGATTCTCCATGGTATCCGTCAATGAAACTTTTTAGGCAAAAAGAGTATATGAATTGGAAGCCAATTTTAGAAGAGGTTAAAACCTATATTGTAGAAAATAAGAAAGATATAAAAAGACAGCAGAAAAAAGTGATAAATAAAAGAAGTAAAAGAAGAAAATGAGTTATACAAACAGTCAAGGCTTAATATATTCATTTAAGTATATTCTTGATTTTTACTATGGTGATGTTCCTATAAAAACCATATTGTTGATGTCTGGAAGTGACGATGAACATTTTTCTTTAGAAAGTGTTATAGATGTTTCTAAAGAGGTGAATCTGCATGTCGAATTACAAAAAATTCAACCTGAAAGAGTAAGTAAACACCTTCTTCCTGTAATTCTTTATAAAGAATCACTTCCTCCACTTGTCCTTTTAAAATTAGATAAAGATGAAGCAACTCTTTTTGATGGAAAAGAGAACTCAGTTGTAACAAAGAAGATCTCAGAACTTAAAGAGTATGACAGTGTTGTTTACTTTTTTCGTGATAAAAGTGATAAAGAGTTTATTCAAGAGAGGAAAAAAGAGAAAGAGTGGTTTTTCAAACCGATAAAAGAGGAGTGGAGAAGCTACACAGAAGTTGCTATTCTTACGGTTTTTATTAATATTTTTATTCTTGCAGTACCACTTTATACTATGAGCGTTTATGATAGGGTTATTCCTAATTTTGCCACTAATACACTAAAGGTCTTAGCTTTTGGTGTTGTAATTATTTTGATTTTTGATTTTATTTTTAAAGGTGTTCGAAGTTATATTATTGAAAATGTAGGGAAAAGATTAGGAAACTCACTGGAGGAAGAGTTGATGAATAAGATTCTTCATATCCAGCCAAAGTATGATGAAATACAAGTTGGAGCTAAGGTGAATCTTTTTTCTGAACTTAGTCGAGTAAAAGAGTTTTTCGCCTCAAAAACTATGATTAATATTTTAGATTTTCCATTTTTTTTATTTATGATGTTTGTTATCTACCTTATCTCACCAACTTTAGCTTCAATACCTTTTTTTGGAGCTTTGATTATTTTAGGTGTTAGTTATTTTATCCATCTTATTGGGGATAGACTAAGAGAAGATAGTTTTGAACATGTTCAATCTAAAAATAGTTTTTTAGTTGAGACCATAGGAGGACGAGACTCTATTAAACTGGCAAATGCTTCGCCTAAGAGACTTTTTGAGTTTCGTCAACTAATTGGTTTTACCAATTCTATTATTTTAAAACTCCAAATGTTTAATGTC
>JAOXRY010000310.1 GCA_025800305.1 Campylobacterales bacterium
TGTTGAAGCTATTGTTACCCTTCTTTTGGGGATCTCTATTTTAAAAATGACAATTATCTTTCTTATATATTGGTACGAATTAGGAAAACAGATCTCTTTTGAGACCTCATTGGCTCTTTTTCAAATGGGTGAGTTTGGACTTGTTATTTTTGAATTGGCAAAAGGAAGTGGACTTATTAGTGGGGAACTTTCTCAGATTGTTATTGCTACGATAATTCTTTCAATGACAGTAACTCCATTTGTTATTAAAAAGATTGCCTCTTTACATGGACAAGCTTTAAAATAACCTATAAAATCTCAGCACCTTTTGATGTAAGATAGACAACATCTTCAATTCTTACACCAAAATCATCAGGAAGATAGATTCCAGGTTCTATTGAGAAAACCATATTCTCTTCTAAAATCATCTCATTTCTACTATTGATAAAAGGGTATTCGTGGATATCAATCCCAACACCGTGTCCTAAAGAATGAACGAAATATTTTCCATAACCTTTTTTCTCAATAACATCTCTAGCAATCCTATCAAGATCTTTAGCTTTCATTCCTGGTTTTGCTTTTTTAATTGCTTCTTCCTGTGCCATAAGAACTATGTCGTAGATTTTCTGCCTTTTTTTGACGTTAAATGATTGCTCTTTTGAAAATTTGTTTTTACTACCAAACTCTAAAACTCTTGTTCTGTCACTACAGTATCTTTTGTATTTAACACCAGCGTCAAGTAAGATGAGATCAAACTTTTTTAGTTTTTTCTTTGTTGGTAGTGCGTGGGGTTTTGCTGTATTTTCATTGATGGCAAAAATTGGGTCAAAACTAACCTCTCTTTCTCCATACCCTTCCAAGATAGACTTAGCTCTGTAGTAGAGTTCTTTCTCTGTTAGGTCACTTTGGAGGATAGAGGCTATCTGTTTGAAAGACTCTTTTCCTATTTTTGAGGCAGTTTTTAAAAGAGAGATCTCTTCATCGGTCTTTACGGCTCTTTTTTTGTGGGAGAAGCTTGGCTCTTTGATAAATTCTGTTTTAAGATCTTTACTTAAAACATCATAACTGAGTAGATTCCACTCTATAGGATCTATCGTTACTTTTTTAGCTTTTGATTTTTTAATAATCTTATTTGCTGATTTATAAAGATCTCTGCTCTGTACAATCTCAGCATTTTTTATAGCTTCTTTGGCTTCAATAGTGTATCTACCATCTGTGATAAAAAACTTCTCTCCACCTAGATTTAAAAAAAGACCGTTATCACAAGAGTAGCCACACTCATAGTATTGGCTACTTTCACTAAGACAGATGTAATTCATCGTTATTAAGCTTGTGGTTGAGCTGCTTGTTGTTGCTCTTGCATCGCCTTTACTTCATTTAAGATCTGAATACCAGCAAGAAGACCAAGATGATATCCAAAAGGACCAAAACCAACGATAGTTCCAGCTGCAACAGGAGAGATTAGTGATTTTTGTCTGAACTCTTCTCTTCTATTTACATTACTGATGTGTACTTCAACTGTTGGGATAGAAACAGCAGAGATTGCGTCTCTAATTGCAATTGATGTGTGTGTATATGCTGCTGGGTTGATGATTATTAGGTCAGTTTCACCTAAACACTCTTGAACTTTATCAACAATCTCACCTTCTAAGTTTGATTGAAAAAAGTCAATCTCTAGATTGTGTGCTTCTGCTGTTTTTTTCATCTCTTCGTGGATCTGTTCTAGCTTCATCCCACCATAGATATTCTGCTCTCGAATTCCTAGCATATTTAAATTTGGACCTTGAATAACGGATATTTTCACGATATTTTCCTTAATTGTTTTTTCTTTAACAAGCAAAAACCTATCCATTTCTTCTTTTTTATAAAAAAGAGATTATTTAGTATTATAAAAACCAAATATTTCAGAAGGAAAAGAATGTTTACCCTTTTATATAAACTTTTAAAAAGTCTTAATTCTGCACAGGCTTCTTGGCAAGTAGCTTTAGCCATTGTATTTGCTATGATCAGTGGTTTTTTACCACTTTTTTCAGTCTTGAATCTTATTGTTTTATTCTTTGTTTTTACAATCAGCGTTCCTATGGGGCTTTACTTTGCCCTAACTGCGATTTTTTCAATCTTAGGTTCATTTTTAGATCCAATCTTTTCAATGGTTGGATACTCACTTTTATCTAGTCCATCGCTGGAAGGTTTCTGGACAACTTGTTATAACTTTGCTCCTGCTCTTTGGACAAGTTTCAACCATACAACAACTTTAGGAAGCTTTGTTGTTGCACTGCCTTTAGCTGTTGTTCTGTTCTTTATTTTAAAAGCTTTGATTCCCAAGTATAGAGATCTTTTTGAAAAGCTTTCCCATATCAAGTTTTTAGGGTGGTTAAATCCATACAGTGAAGAGAATCTAAAAAATAGATCTGGAGCTGTTAGATGGTGGGGTGCTCTTTTATTTCTTCTAATTATCACTGGGGTTTTTGCTTTTGCACTTCTTGCAATTAATCCTATTATTAAAATAGCTTTAGAAGTAGGGCTTTCTAAGACTACAGGAAAAGATGTTGTAATTGAGAAGGTAGAAAGCTCAATCTCAGATCTGACACTCTCTATTGATGGTTTTGGTATCTATGAAAAGGGAAGTTCTAAAGGGCTTGTAAAAATTGATTCTGTCTATGGAGAGTTAGATGGAAATCACTTTTTGGAAAAGAAGATTGATGTTATAGACCTTGGATTTAAAAATTTAAAGTTAGAGGGTGTATCAAGAAGTATTGATAAAAATACAGAAAAAAAAGTAGCCACTGGCAATAAAGAAGAGAGTGGTAATACTCCAAAAGAAAAGAAGAAACCTTTCGTCAGTGCTTCAGAAGTTGATAAGATCTTAGAAAAAGAGGAGCTTCAATCTTTTACAAAAATTGATGAGATAAAAAAAGAGATGGATACAATCACATCGAAGTGGGAGAAATATAACAAAGAGGATCTAGACGGAAGTAAGTATAGATCTTTAGAGAGACAATATAAATCACTTCTATCTTCACCAATCAAAACAGCCAATGATGTGAAAAATATTGTAGAAAAATCAAAAAAACTACAAAGGGAAGCAATAGAGTACAAAAATAGACTTCAAAAGCTCCAAAGTGAGTATAAAGCTGATAAAAAAGCTATTGATAGTTATCTAAAACTGGTAAAAACTCTTCCTAATGAGGAGTATAAAAAGCTTCTTTCCAAGTATGGATCTTTTGAAAAAGGTGGGATGAACTTTGTTTCAACATATATTAGCCCAACAGCGACAGAGTATCTTCAAAAAGCTATGGAAGTTCATAAAAAGGTTGAGCCGTATATTCAAAGTGAAGATGTAGAGGTTGATAGAAGCCAAGGAAGATGGATTCACTTTACAAATCACAATCCTTATCCAAACAACTATATTCGAGTGGCAAAAGGAAATGTAGTAGGGCAGGATATCTCTTACTCTTTAGTTGTAAAAGACATCACAGATAATCAAAAGATCTTAAATAAGCCAACAACAGGAGTTCTTAGTGGAAAAACTTCTAGTATGAAAGTTTTTACCGTTGATTTTATCCACGATACAAGATCTAAAAAAGATAAAACAACAATCATTTCAAAGCTAGAAAAATATAAAAAAGAGAGTCTAGAACTTATTGGACAAGCTAGTATGAATAGCAACTTAATCAATATAGACTCCAAGGTTGTTATTGATGATTATACCTCTTTAAATGGTGGATTTATCGTTGATTTTGAAAAGACAGATATTCACTATAATAATCCTAAATCAGATATTGAAAAGTTTTTAAGTAAAACATTAAAAGGAGTGGATAGGTTCTTTATTGATGGTAAGCTATCAAATACAGTAACATCACCAGATTTAACTCTTACAAGTAACCTAGACACAATAATTTCTAAAAATATGAATAGTGTCATAGCAAAAGAGAAAAAGAAGTTTGAAAAGGCTCTAAAAGCTCAAGTGGAGAAAAAAGTAAAAGAGAGATTAAAAGGTGCTGGGCTTAACGATAATAAGATAGGTAAAATTGGTAACTCTCTTAATAAGGAGATAAGATCTAGTCAAAGTATTGAAAATAGTATCGGAAAAAACCTAAGTCAAAAGTCTGTAGAGAGTAGAGCTAAAAATCAAGCTAAAAAAGATCTAGAAAGAAAGAAAAAAGAGGAGCTTAAAAAGCTTGAAGATAAAGCTAAAGAGAAGCTAAAAGGTTTAATGAATTTTTAAAAAAGAAGAAAAAAGGACAATAGATATATTGTCCTAAAATTATTATTTAAATAGATGACTATTATTCAATTGTTGTAAAAATCTCACAAAGTTAAAACGTATAGCACCAGAATATGCTGCTTTTAGTCTTGTTGAACCATCACGAGCAGAAAG
>JAOXRY010000313.1 GCA_025800305.1 Campylobacterales bacterium
GATGAGTTTACAGGAAGATTAAGTGAAGGTAGAAGATTTTCTGATGGACTTCATCAAGCCTTAGAAGCTAAAGAAGGTGTACTTATTAAAGAAGAGTCTCAAACTCTTGCAGATATTACTTTCCAAAACTATTTTAGACTATACGAAAAATTAGCAGGAATGACAGGAACAGCACAAACAGAAGCTGCTGAATTTTCTCAGATCTATAGCTTAGAAGTTGTTTCAATTCCAACAAATGTTCCAGTTGCAAGACTAGATCAAAATGACCTTATCTACAAAACAACCGAAGAGAAGTTTGAAGCTGTTATTAAAAAGCTGATAGAGTTAAATAAAAAGGGACAGCCTGTTCTTGTTGGTACTATCTCAATTGAACAAAGTGAATTCTTATCAAAACAACTAAAAGCAGCGAAAATTGCCCACAGTGTTCTTAATGCAAAGCAACACGAAAAAGAGGCACAAATTATTTTAGATGCTGGTAAAAAGGGGACAATCACAATTGCTACAAACATGGCAGGACGTGGGGTTGATATTAAGATTGATGATGAAGTAAGAGATCTTGGTGGTCTTTACATTATTGGTACAGAAAGACATGAGTCTAGAAGGATTGATAATCAATTAAGAGGAAGATCTGGAAGACAAGGTGATCCTGGTGCAACACAATTTTATCTATCTTTAGAAGATAATCTATTAAGAATTTTTGGATCTGACAAAATCAGAGGTGTAATGGATAAGCTTGGTGTGGAAAGAGGAGATTACATCGAATCTAAGATGGTTACAAGAGCTGTTGAAAACGCACAGAAGAAAGTTGAGTCTATGCATTTTGAGTCAAGAAAGCATGTTTTAGAATATGATGATGTTGCAAATGCACAAAGAAAGCTAATCTATAGCTTTAGAAGAGAACTACTAAGTGAAAGCTATGATATTGACTCTAAAGTTGGTGAAGTTCAAGATGAGTATTTTGAGTTTGTTCTTGCAGAGTGTGAAATTATTGCTGGTATGGCAACAGAGGATTACAACTTATTAAAAGTAAAAGAGATAATCAAAGAGGATTTAAGAACGGAGATCTTAGAAGAAGATCTTAAAGGTTTAGAGTATGACGAATTATTTGAAAGACTTTCAACTTTAGTGAAGAGTCAATATAAAGAGAAAATGGATCAACTTAATGATGAACAAAGAAGTGAGATCCAAAGAATTATGTATCTACAGATCTTAGATGAGACTTGGAGAGAGCACCTTTATCAAATGGATTTATTAAAAACAGGTATAGGTCTTAGAGGATATAATCAAAAAGATCCACTTGTTGAATATAAAAAAGAGAGTTTTATGATGTTCAATGATGTTGTTGAGAGAATGAAACATCAAGTTGTAAAAACTCTAGGAACTGTTGAGTTTAATTTCCAAGCTCCAGAAGATGAAAAAAGAGCTGTTGAAGAGATGAAACAAAGTATGGAAGCTTTAGAAAATGAAGAACTTTCCTATGATAGAGAACTTAGAAAACCAGCAACAGCTGAGAAAAAAATTGCAAGAAATGAGCCTTGTCCTTGTGGAAGCGGTAAGAAATATAAGCAGTGTTGTGGAAAAAGTGGACCAAAGAAAGGTGTGTTAGCTCAGTAAGTGGAGTAACCAAAGGCTTAAAGTGAAATCAATAGAAATCAATAAGTTAAACATATCAGAAAAATTTATTCTTATGGAAAAGCTTTGTGATGATTTGTCTTCTAATCCAGAAGAAAAAGAACTTTCTCCTAAATGGCATTTTGAGACTTTAACTGAAAGAGAAGAGGGCATAAAAAACGGTAAATACTCTTTCAATGAATTTGATGATGTAAAAAAGAGGTTGCAAAACCTATAGATGATAATTGAGGTTCTTGATGAGGCAGAGAAAGATATTGAAAAAGGATTTTATTTTTATGAATCCAATGGAGCAGGTTTGGGAAGATATTTTGTAGATTCAATACTTCCAGATATAGATTCTTTGGTGATATTTGGTGGAATTCATTTTCAAGTCAATGGCTATTTTAGATTATTGTCAAAAAAGTTTCCTTATGGCATTTATTATAAAATGCAAGATGAAAAAATTTTTGTTTATGGTGTTTTAGACAGTAGACAAAATCCAATAAATATTACTCAAAGAATACAATGAAGTACCAATCTATAATCCCTTTTGTAGCAAAAAAATATCTAAAATTTGACAAGGCACAGCCGTTTATTTCCATAACGGCTGTGTTAGCCTTTTTAGGTGTAACAATTGGTGTTGCAGTTTTACTTACTGCAATGGGAATTATGAATGGTTTTGATAAAGACTTTCGTAAGAAACTCTTTACAATGAACTATCCACTAACAGTTAGATCTATCTACAGTGATACAATTCCTCCTCATGTTTTATCAGATCTAAAAGAGAAGTTTCCAAAATATACTTTCAGCCCTTTTATTAGAACACAAGGAATTGCCAAAAAAGGTGATTACATGGAAGGTGTAATTATCTTTGGTGTCAGTAAAAAAAGTGAATCTGCTATTAATGAAGTTTATAAGAAAGCTGTTGAAGGTAAACAACTAAAAAGATTTGAGGCAGTTGTTGGAAAAGGTCTGAAAGAGGACTTCTATCTTGCTGATGGAGAAAGACTAATGGTTGTCTTTACTCAAAGTGAACCTGTTGGTTTTGCTTCTA
>JAOXRY010000321.1 GCA_025800305.1 Campylobacterales bacterium
ATGACCAATATGAATACTGGACATGATAAAGTTATTGTCTCCTATAGAAGTTGTTCCATATCCTTCAACATGACTTCCTCTATGGATTTCTACATTTTCTCTAATTACATTGTTACTTCCAATAACAACATTTGTTGGCTCATCATTGTATGCAATAGATTGAGGTTTTGTTCCTATTGTTCCATGTTGTCCAATTTCATTGTTATCTCCAATTGTCACATCACCAGTAATGTATGTGCTAAATCCAATGAAATTATTTTTTCCAATTTTCACATCTTTGCCAATGAAAACATTAGGTTCAATTACACAGCCATCGCCTATAATTGCTCCCTCTTCAATAATAGCAGTTGGATGGATACTCACTATTTATCAACCACCATTGCTTTTAGTTCAGCTTCACTTGCTAATTCTCCATCAACATAAGCTTTTCCTTCAAAAACCCACATTGCACCTCTGTTTTTCTTAATTGTGATTAAATACTCTAGTTTGTCTCCAGGTCTAACTGGTTTTTTAAACTTTGCTTTGTCAATCCCTGTAAAATAAAAAACTTTTTTAGTAATATCAATTGACTCATCGTTTTTAAATGCAAGTACACCACCAGCTTGTGCCATACCTTCTAAAATCATAACACCTGGGTAAATTGGGTGCCCTGGAAAGTGACCTTCAAATACAGGCTCTGCAATTGAAACGTTTTTATAAGCTTTAATGTGCTTTCCAACTTCTAATTCTGTTACTCTATCAACTAATAAAAAAGGGTATCTATGAGGTAAAATACCTTGAATATCCATTACGTCTAACATATATATTATCCTAATATAAAATTTTCAGATTTTACCTAAACAGTTATTAACTCTTTTTTGAAGAATCTATTTTTTTGTTATAATGTAACCTTTAAAAGGATTTAATTTGAAAGCCAAAAATATTGAAGAGATTTATCATATCTTTGATGGACAAAAGTTTTTAACAGAAAAAGAGAAAGAATTTTACGTTGATACTTACTCAAACATTTTAAAAGACTTTCAATTAGCTTTACAAATTAATCAAAATCCTAAAAAAACTTTTTTCGTTGCTGGACAATCTGGAAACGGTAAAAGTACAGCTCTAAATTACATGCCTGTCAATAACGAGAAAATCAATGAAAAGTTTAAGATTGTCAATATAGAAGCAAAAGATTTTTTTCAATATGAGTATGTTGATATTATGGATATATTATTGACAATTGGTATTGTTTTGATAGAAGGTGAAGATGAACTAGAAAAAGAGTTTTTAAAAGAACTTGAAGAGTACAAAGAAGAGAAGTTAGGAACCCTAAAAAAAGAAAATATTGAAATTGAGGCTGATAAAGGAAGTAATGAAGCTTCTATTTTTACTGGAATGAAAGTCAACTTATTATCATTGTTCTCTTCTGGTGCAGAGTTTAAATCTAGATATCTATCTGAAAGAGAAACACGAGAGAGTGTTCAAAAAGTTTTTAAAGCAGATAAGAAAAAAATTACAGACATCATTAACACATTGATTAGAAAGTATCATCAAAAAAATCAAGATAGAAAAGTTTTATTAGTAATTGATGGTTTAGAAAGAAAAGATAATATCGAGCATATATTTAGTGATGATTTATATGTCTTTGATGAAATAGAGTGTGAGAAAATTATTACCATTCCTGTTAATTTAGCGACAAAAAAAAGTTTTGTAGAGAAAAAAGTTATAAACTTTAACTTAAAAATTAGTGATAATCCTTTTGGAGAGTCAAGTAACCAACAAGCAACAACCAACTACAACCATTTAAAAGAGGTCGTTTTTAAAAGATTAGAAAGTAAAGATCTAATTACAGAAAAAGCGGTAGAAAAAGCTGTTGATTACAGTGGTGGAAATTTAAGACAGTTGGTTCGAATTATCCATGAAAGTGCTTTAAAAGCTTTAAGTAATGAAAGTCAGCAAATAGATCTTTTTGAAGTTGAAAATGTTATTGAGGAGTTAAGAAGTCAGTTTTCAATGTCTTTAGTTGGTAGAGTTGATGTTTTAGAGCACGTTAGAAATAACAATATGCCCTTAAATGAGAAAGAAGATAAATTTATTGCTTCAATTAAAGACAATATGATTTTTGCATATTTTAATGGATCTGTTTGGTATGAGGTTAATCCAATTGTCAAAAAAACAGTTGAACTTTATGCGAAGAACACACCAACAATTTAGATGAAGAATGCGAGATTATTTAACTGCAAGTGAACATAAGCAACTAAAAACACTTTCTAAAGTTATCTCCCTTAGAGAAAAACTTTCTTGTTTAATTATAATTGGTGTTGACTCAAAACCTCTTGGCGAAAAATTTCAAGAATATTTAAAAAAAGAAATAAAACAACTTCAAAACTTTTCTTTTAAAAAAGAGTTAATTCCGGAACTACTTAAATCAGATTTAGATCTAAATCACTATGTTTTAGTAGATCTATTTGAAACTTTTGATAGTGAAAGTATCAGAAATATCAATGTAAATCGTGATCATATTCCTTTTAAGAACTTAAAATTAATTCTTTTATGTTCCAAAGAAAACTTTATACTTCTTCAAAAAGAAGCTTTTGATTTCTTTTCTTTTAATAATTTTGCCCAGGTTTTTGCAGATCACTCATATTCATACGAAATGAAAAAAGATAGTAGAAAAATGAAATTACTAATTGCAGAGTTTGAATCTGCTAAAAGTGTTTTAACTTTCTCGAATCAAATGAGTTTAATTCTTCACATATATTCTGCTGCACAAGAGTTAAATGACTTTAAGGTGGCAAAAAAATATTTAAATATTGGCTATGAAATTGCTTTAAAATCAAATCAAAGTTATTATGAAGCAGTTCTATTGTCTAATTTGGGATTAGTTGATAGATATTTAGGAGATTATAAAGAATCATTAAAAAGTTTTTATACATCACTTAAACTATTTAATGATTTTGGTTCATTAGAACATCAAATAAATATACTAGGTAATATAGCTTTAATAAAATACGAAACAGGATTTTATTTAGAAGCATTGGAAATTTTTGAAAAAGTTTTTGATTATTATAGAACAATCAAGAACTATTCTGAGATGATTACCACATTAATAAATAAATCTAATGTATTACAAGACTTAGGGAAGTTCAATGAAGCTATTGAAAATAATGAATATGCATTGGAGCTTTTAAAAGAACATGAGTCCACTCAACAAAAAGCAAGTATTTTAGGAAATTTAGGAGTAATCTATAAAGTAAAAGGAGACTTAACTTTAGCTCTAGGTTACCATAAAAAAGCATTAGAATTGAATATTCATGTCAGCTATACGTTGGGTCAGGCAATTAATTTAGGAAATATTAGCACAATTTATAGAGACTTAGGTGATATTGATAAAGCTTTTGAATACTCTAGGCAATCTCTTAAGATGAGCAGAGAGGTGGGGTATTTACTCGGTGAATCAGAGCAACTAGAAAACCTAGGTAATTTATATGGAAGAAAGCAAAAATATAAAAAATCTTTAGAATTCTTGAATAAAGCTTTAAGTATTAGCCGAAAGTTAGGACATAAAGAATATGAAGCAAATCAATTAGGAAATATCGGAAATGTGTATTTAGAACAAAAGAACTATAAGGTCGCAATGGAATACTATAAAAATGCACTAGATATAGATCAAAAAATAGATTATGTAAAAGGAATAAGTCTCGATTTTAGAAATATAGGTATTTTATATTTTATTATGAATAATTTTGAAGAAGCAGAAAAATATGTGAAGAAAGCTCTGAAGATTGACAATAAAATGGGTTTTTTTGATGGAGAATCTGGTAATTTAGCGACAATGGGTAATATCTTATTAAAAAAAGGAAAGCTAGATAAGGCTTTATCTTATTATAAAAAATCTTTAGATATATCTAAAAGATTAGGATATGTATCAAATGAGGCTAGAGTTTTATTAAATATTGGAGAAGTGTATAGTTTAAAAAATGACAGGTTAAATGCCTTAAAAAATTATAAAGAGTCAAAAGAACTTTTTCAAGAAATTGGTGAAAATAAACATTTAGTCTATCTAAATAACGAGATAAAGAAGCTGGATAGTTAAAGTCTCTCTAGTATCATTAAAAATCTCACTTTTCAACTCTACCTTATACTTTACATTTTCAATATTTTCCAAAAGAATTACAACAGAAAAATCAAAGTTATCAAATCCAAGTTTTTCCCTTAGTTTCATCTCCTCTTGGAAGGACATGTTTTTTAGATCTTCAAAAGTGAGTTTGAGATCTTGAAGTGAAAAAAAGTGAGTTTGAAACCTCTTTTGAGAAGCGTGAGAGTAGGGAAGGATATGAGATCTAACAGTCTGTTTATCAGCTGTTACTTTTCCCCAAAGAAGACGGTAGTTGATAAAGTTTCTTTTTTCGATTTTATAGGGTCTGTTTTCTTTTTCTAGATCTACAACTTGTTCATAGATTTTTACTCTCTCTTCTATGGAGTTTGGTAGAACCTTATTGTTTAGATCTGAGTACAGCTCACTGGTAGATCTTTGTTGAATTTCTCTTTGGTTATTGAGGGCAAACATACAGCCACAATAGTTTTGTTTATAGGCATTTTTCTCTTTTGCCATGGCAAATTGAGCCTGTGTTCCACCGCCTTTTCTAAAGTCAAAAAAGGCAAACTCCACACCGTATTTTCTCTCTACTAGGTTTGCACTAGATTGAAGTTGAGAAAAATCTTTTTTAGGACTCATAAGAAGGGTAGTTGTAATTTTTGATTCACCAAGTTCTTGTGCTTTTTTTGCTGTCTCTTCCAATCTTGTATCAAAGCAGACTTTACACCTTGCTCCTTTTTCTGGCTCTTTTTCCAAACCTCTAACCGAATTAAACCAGTTTTCAAAATCGTAACTACCTTCAATAAACTGGATTCCTAGATCTTCACAGCTTCTTTTGCTGTCTAACATTCGTAAATAATACTCACTGTAAGGATGGATATTAGGATCGTAAAAAAAGCCTATAAGTTTTTCGTTAGGAAGCTCTTCTTTTAATTTTTTAATGTAGTAAAAACTATCGACACTACAGCAGATATGAACTACCAAAAAAAGATAACCTCTGCTTCTAAAGATAGAGAAGGATAGTTGTTGATAAGATCTTTTGTCTCTTTAAAAGTAAGTTGTTTATCTCCACCACTTACACCAGATTTTTTGATATAGCTAAAGAGCTCTTTTTTTGATTCGAAATCTAGGCTATATTGTTTAACTTTGCTATTAACATTGAAATATTTTTCCATTGTAGTTTTTAGATCTTTAGGACATTTTAAAAAAGTCTCTTTTTTTGTTAGTTCTCTAATTGTTTTAAAAGTGCCATTTGTGAAAATAGCAAAGGCGATGTTATTGGTTTTTTCTTTGATTTGAGAGAGTGTGAACTCTAGGTTTTTTGACCATTGTAAAGAGGAACTGGCAATTATCAAATCAAGATCTTTGAGATCTGATGGAAATTCTTTATTAAAGTCTAGATCTTTTGTGGAAATATTTTTCTTTGTTGGATGAGATTCTCTCATCTCTTTTGAAAAGTCAGCACCAATAAATTGTGTAAAATCCCAACTAATAAAAGAGAGAACTTCTCCTGTTCCACATCCTAGATCTAAAATCTTTTGAGGTTTGTTTTTGATTTTTGAAACAAGGTAAGATGCTATTTCTTTTTGAAGATAGTTGTATTCTTTATATGTATCAGATCTACGGCTAAATTCTTTTTTTACAGGCTCATTTAACATTGCTGGGATTTTATTAAATGTGCCCTTAAGCTTTTGTAAGATAAAATCCTGCTCTTTTACATATAATTTAAGGATTAAATTAATGGCATCAACACTAGTAGTTGTTCAGTTTATTTTAGGAATTTTAATCACAATCGCAGTGCTTTTACAAAAAAGTTCAAGCGTTGGTCTTGGGGCTTACAGTGGAAGCAATGAGTCTGTTTTTGGAGCAAAAGGGGCAAATAGTTTTTTAGTTAAAGTTACTGTTATCTTAGCTGCACTTTTTGTTATCAATACAGTCACACTAAGTTTTATCTATTCGTCTTCAAAAGATGATTCTGTTGTTGATATGGTTGGAGCAGTTCCAGCATCACCATCGACAGCTACTCCTGCAGCACCGGCACCTGTAGCACCTACAGCGCCAGCAGCTCCAGCATCTAAATAAAAATACGAGTTTGAAAAAACTCCTTATATATTTATTTCTCACATCGGTTTTACTAGCCGATGTGACGATTTTCGCTTACCACAGGTTTGGTGATACAAAACACCCTTCAACTTCTATCTCTATTGAAAAGCTAAGAAAAGATTTTCAATACCTAAAAGATAATGGTTATAGAGTCGCTCCTTTAAAAGAGATTGTAGACAAATTAAAAAACAATCAGCCCCTTCCAAAAAAGACAGTAGTTTTAACAATTGATGATGCTTACAGAAGTTTTTATCAAAATGGTTTGACTGTTTTTAAAGAGTTTAACTATCCTTTTACCCTTATGGTCTACACAAAAGCAACAGAGAAAAAATATAGAGACTTTATGAGATGGGATGAGCTAAGAGATAGTATGAAATATGGTGGCGAGATTGCTTTTCATACACATACCCATCCACACATGACCCATATGTCTGATGAAGCGATAGGTAAAGAACTACAGCTAGGTTATGATTTGTTTGTAAAAAGAATGGGATTTAAACCTGATTATTTTGCTTATCCTTATGGTGAATTTGATGATAGAGTAAAAGAACTGGTTAAAAAGTATGATTTTAAAGCTATTTTCAACCAAAATTCAGGGGCAGTTTCTTTAAAATCTGATATCTATGATATTGATAGAATTGCCATTGGAGAAAGCTCTAGAATGCAAACGGTTTTAAGACTAAGTTTTTAGATCTTGACTGGGATAAAAACATTGTGAAAAACAATGTTTTTGGTTCGATCTCAGGAACTGTAAATGATCCTAAGGTCAAGCAAATTGAGATCTATGTTAGTGGCTATAACTGGAAATGGGTAAAGGTGAAGAATGGAAGATTTGAGTATCCATTTGATAAGCCAATTAAAAGAACAAGAAGTAGAATTATAGCAAAAACAGCAGACAAGAAATATTCAACATTATTAGTAGTAAAGGAGAAAAAATAATATGGTAAGTGATGTTTTAAACAAAACAAAAGAGTCTATGGAAAAATCAGTAGAGGCTCTAAAAAAAGATTTTGGAAGTTTAAGAACTGGAAAAGTTTCAATCAATATTCTTGATGGAATTATGGTTGATTACTATGATAATCCAACTCCAATCAATGGTGTAGCTTCAATTGCTGCAACTGATGCTACAACAATTATGGTAACTCCTTGGGAAAAACCAATGGTAGTAGAGATTGAAAGAGCGATTGCGGAAGCAAATATTGGTGTTAACCCTGGAAACAACGGTGACGCTGTAATTCTTTCTTTTCCTCCAATGACACAAGAAAATAGACAAGAGACAGCAAAACAAGCTAAGGGAATGGCTGAGAATGCAAAAGTTTCTGTAAGAAATCATAGACAAGATGGAAACAAAAAAATTAAAAATCTTGAAAAAGATAAAGAAATTACAGAAGATGAAAAGAAAAAAGCGGAAGCTGATATTCAAAAGCTAACTGATGATTACATCGCTAAAGTAGAAGAAGCTTTTAAAAAGAAAGAAGAAGAGGTTTTAAAAGTTTAATGGCTTTAGATCTTGAACAAATCTATAGAGATGCAGGTGCTTTTTTAGAAGGGCACTTTCTTCTTTCAAGTGGAAAACATAGTCAATATTATCTACAATCTGCAAAAGTATTAGAAGATCCAAACGTAGCAGAAAAACTAGCTACTGCACTAGCAGAAGAGATTAAAAAATCTGGAATCCAAATCGATACAGTTTGTGCTCCTGCTCTTGGTGGTGTTCTTGCTGGATATGAATTAGCTAGAGCATTAGGTGTTAGGTCTGTCTTTACGGAAAGAGTAAATGGTGAAATGACACTTAGACGTGGTTTTGAAGTAGAAAAAGGTGAGAAAATCTTAATCTGTGAAGATATCATTACAACTGCTGGATCTGCATTAGAAGCAGCCAAATGTGTTCAAACCAAAGGAGCTGAAATTGTTGGATTTGCTGCTTTAGCAAACAGAGGTTTTTGTTCTAGATTTGGTTCGGGTAAAGAGGAAAAAGCTAACTGTAAATTACCAGAAGGTACTAAATTTTTTGCCCTTGGTGATTTTGAATTTGATATCTATGATGAAGAGTCCTGTCCTTTATGTAAAGAGATAGGAACTAAACCTATTAAACCAGGAAGTAGAAATAACTAATCATATAGGGTAGCCTCATCGTGAACTACTTTATACCCATACCCATAACTATTTTGTATTAAGCCTTTGGGAAGTTTTTGTTTTACTCTTTTTATTAAAGACTTAATGGAGTCATTACTTAACTCTTTTTCAAAGCTATTTTCATAGACAAAGTTATGGATATCCTCTTTTGTAAAAAAACTATTTGGTTGGGAGAAAAGGAGTTTCATTAGTTTTGTCTCTGTTGATGTTAGTTTAATTCGTTGTTTTTCTATATAAAATGTTTCAGTTAAACTACACCATAGGTAGTTTTTTACTTTGTTTTCTTCTTCTATAATATTGTGAATTACTTCTTTGATTTTTCCACCAAGAGGTTTAACTAAATAGTCTGTTAGATTAAGCTTTATTGCTCTAAATAGTTTCTCTTGATCGTAGTAAGCAGATATGACAACTATTTTTGTTTTCTTATCGTTTTTTCTTATCTCTTCTATAAGTGTTAGACCGTCAATTTTAGGCATAGATATATCTGTGAAAATAATTTTTGGCTTTTTTTCTTTATATATTTTTAATGCTTGTTCTCCATCAAATGCTATGTAAATTGATGCAAAATACCCAGAAAGAAAATCCCTAAATATGTTTAATTCGTCAATATTATCTTCGGCAATTAAAACTGAAGAATGACTTTTTGTCAACAAACTTTCCCTTTATTAAATTTAATGATTTTGATAGC
>JAOXRY010000322.1 GCA_025800305.1 Campylobacterales bacterium
AAGCGTAGGTCTGTATTTCTCAAGAGTATTTAAAGCAGAAGTTAATACTTCAACATCAGCACCTTCAACATCAATCTTAATTAAATCTACTCTATCAAGATTTAAATCATCGACAATAGAGTCAAGAGTTCTTGTGATAATTTCTATACTTCTTTGGTTCTTTTCCATTTGTACCATACTATTGTGGCTACTCTCTTTTCCGATAAAAAACTGTAAGATACCATTAAAAGAGCTTACTCCACAAGTAAGAAGCTTCATATAGTTGTAATTATTTTTTTCAATACTCTTTCTAATCAACATTGAGTTTAAAGGATCTGGTTCTATTGCGACGACAGTTCCATTTGCTCCAGCTTTTTTAGCAGCAATAAGTGCAAAATCACCTTTATTTGCCCCAATATCAATCATTACACCACCTTCTGGCATAAATTCATATATTAGTTTCTGTTTAGGCCATTCATAAAAACCTCTTGCTCTTGATAAAACAGCTAGAGATTCTGTTATATCTAAATAGATTCTTCCACCTAAGAATTTATAAGGATAATAAAAACTTGGGAAAACTTTTCTCCCTAAACTATATACTGCTCTCAATATTTTTTGTTTTAATGTCACTCTTACTCCTATTACTTTCTATCTGAAATGATATTTATTTTATGCTTTAACTTAAACTATTTCACTTGTAGTAAGTTCCAAAAAATATACTCATAATTTTTATTACCTTCTATATGCTCTTTTGTTAGTTTTCTAATATACTCTTTATTAAATCTATAATCGAGAGTTTCTATTTTATCCATAAGCAGATCTCGAAGCTCTTTTTTGAACCACTTTTTAAGAGGAACAGAGAAACCTTTTTTGTCTCTGTAGATAAGTTTTTTAGGAATGTGCTTTTCTAGAAGAAGTTTTAACGCTCTCTTATTTTCTCTTAGATCTCTCGGTAGTCTATTGGCAAACTCTACTATTTTATAATCAAGAAGAGGAACTCTCGCTTCTAAAGAGTAGTGCATCGATGCTCTATCTACCTTAACTAAAATATCATCAGGAAGATATCTTCTTTGATCAATAAAGCTAAAGCTTTCAGGGATCTTTTGTTTATCAATTGTGTATTCAAGCTCTAAGAGATCTAAGTATGAGTAACTCTTCTCTTGTAAGAACTCTATATTAAAAATATTTTTAATTTCCCAAGGTTTTACTGCTGTTGAGATTACAGAGTAGATATTTTCTGGAGTTGGATTTTTAAAAGGATAAGAGATCTTTTTTAATTTATCTTTATTGGTTTTTCCAAACAATTCCCCTATTGGCTCACGTAAGAATTTTGGGATCTTTCTAAACTTGTTAAAATAGTTATCTGTAAAATAGTATCTATCATACCCTAAAAACAACTCATCTCCACCATCACCTGAGAGAGCAACTTTCACCTCTTTTGCTGTCTCTTTAGATAGAAGCATCATCGGTAAAGAAGAGGCATCTCCAAAGGGTTCATCATAAGCGTCACTATAGCTTTCTAAAAGATCTAATACATCTTTAGGTTTAAAGAAAAATTCATGATGATCTGTTTGTAAGATCTTTGCTATCTCTTTTGCATACCCTGACTCATCATAACTTTTATCCTCAAATCCCATAGAGAAAGTTTTTATTTTTCTAGTAGAGTGTTTTGCAGCAATAGCTGTTACTAAAGAGCTATCAACACCTCCACTTAAAAAAGTACCAACTTCCACATCTGCCAGGAGTCTAATATTGACAGATTTTTCAATAAGTTCTTCTAGCCTATTGAGACCTTCTTCATCTTCAATATCGTGAGCTTCTTTTGGGATCTTCCAGTAGTTAGTTTCAACAATTTTTTCACCATCAAACTCAACAAAAAAACCTGGTTTTATCTTCTGGACGTTTTCAAAGTAGCAGTTAGTAGAGGGAACATATGTGAGCGTCATAAACTGAATTAAAGCCTTAGGATTACTTCCTCCTACTAGATGATTAGGTAGTCCCTTAATTGTTGAAGCAAAAGCGAACTCTCCATCTTTATGTACAAAATAGATTGGCTTCAGCCCTACTCTATCTCGAATAAGATAGATCTTATTTTTCTTCTTATCAAAAAGAGCAATTGCAAACATACCATTCATTTTAGAAATTGTACGCTCTACGCCCCACTCTTCAAAAGCGTAAAGAATTGTTTCTGTATCGCCACTACTTTTAAAATCACTTTTTTTAAGTTTTTTTCGGATCTTTAGATGATTGTAGATCTCTCCATTGAAAACAATCACATACCTCTCACTCTCCATAGGCTGATTACCACTATTTGAAAGATCTTGAATAGATAG
>JAOXRY010000339.1 GCA_025800305.1 Campylobacterales bacterium
ATGAGGGAAATAAACTTTTTAAAAAGGTTGATATGGCTAAATATCTTCCTAAAGGAAAGCAAAATATGCTAAAGAGATCTTTAAGACACTCTGAAAGTATTGATGTAGCACAAGCTAAAATGAAGAATAAAGTTCTTCAAAATAACCTTTATGGTGCACTTGATTATCAAGCAAACATCATTAAAGATTGTGCAGCTTGCCATAAAATAGTAAGAAACTGGTAGGTAACTGGTTTCTTCTGTTGATATCTCTTCTAACGAAGAGGTATCAACTTTTCTTTTTAAACCCTAAAACACTCTTTAATCAAATCAGAAATATATTTAATTTCTTTATCTTCTAAGCTAGTACCACTAGGAATACAAATACCCGATTTAAAAAGTTTTTTTCCAATTGAATTACTGTGTACCTGACTATTTTTAAAAGCTTTTTGTAGGCTCATAGGCTTCCATAGAGGACGAGACTCTATATTACTATTTTGTAATTTGTCTATTACTTTTGTAGGAGTAGTTGAGCTGTCTTTGATGTAGAAAGTTGTTAGCCATCTGTTCCCATAAGTGTTTGGCAATTCTTCCATAAAACCAACAGGAAGATCTTTTAGTTCGCTCTTATATAAATTAAAGATCTCTCTTTTCCTTTGAACTCTCTCATTTAATACTTCCATCTGACCTGTGCCAATAGCTGCTAATACATTACTCATACGATAGTTATAGCCGACTTCAAGATGTTCATAATGAAGTTCTTCTTCTCTAGCTGTTGTAGCATAGTAGGTGATTTTATCTGCCCACTTTTTGTTATCTGTTACAACTATTCCTCCACCACTTGTAGTTAAGATTTTATTCCCATTAAAAGAGTAAACTCCAATATCTCCAAAGGTACCAGACTGTTTTCCATTGAAAGTAGCCCCTAAAGATTCTGCGGCGTCTTCTATTAGAAAAATATTATTCTCTTTGCATATTTTTACAATAGACTCAATATCCGCCATTTGTCCATAGAGATGTGTAAGAACAAGAGCTTTAGGTAGTGATAGGTTTCTAGCTTTTCTATCATTAATAAAAGATTGTAAAAGTTTGGGATCTAGGTTCCAACTTTTTAGATCTGAATCAATAAAAATAGGTTTTCCACCAAGATAGGTAATTCCAGCAACTGAGCCTATAAAGGTAAAATCACTGGCAAGAACTTCATCGTTTTCTTGAATACCTAAAACTTTTAGTGCTAGTTGAATACCAGCAGTTGCTGTAGAAAGAGCAACTGCATATTTAGCTCCTGTATATTCTGTTATAGCCTTCTCAAACTTATTAACATATTCACCAAGAGGAGCAATATAATTACTTTTGAAAACTTCTTCTATATATTTTAACTCATTTCCTCCCATATGAGGAGGAGATAAAAAGATTTTGTTTTTTTCCATATAAAGATTATATAGAAAGTTATCTATTTATTAATAATTCTCACAATATCAAAAGGGCTTCTTTCTGCTTTTTTGGCTATCTCAATAATTGATTTTCCTGTTTGAATATCTATGCCCTGTACTTGTAGATTGACTGCTGCTTTATTAAAATCTACGTTCATTATTTTCAAACTATCATTAAGAGGTGCATTAAATACTGAACCTATAATCACTCTTTTTGGATCTATTCCCTCTTCTTTGCTACTAGCGGCGCTATAAATAAAACCAAGGGAAAGGATTGCCACTAGAAGGGTTGAGGAAATAAAGACTTTTTGGGTGAAATATCTTTTCATTTGACTAAAATTTACGATGACATGAAGGATTGCTGCTGCGACAAACACAAGTCCTAAAATTTCGTGAAGATCTTTCACGTAGTCATCAAAAAAACGAAAAAACATCATTACTCCACTAATACCAATTACTAGAAAAAGTAACGTTGTTAAAGATGTTGCTATGCCTCTTGTTGTGAATGTTTTCATTTAACTCCTTTTGGTGAATATTGAAATTGTTCCAAAAAAAAGTAAATGAAAGATTAATGAATAATTCATATTATAATAAAATTATAATATAAAAAAGGAGTTATAATGAAAAGAAAAATATTTTTTGCGCTGTTATTAGGAATAGCCTATAGTGGATGTCAAGAACTTGAAGAGGAAGTAGAGACAAAAGAGGAGGATAAAATAAGTGGAAATTATTCTGTAAAAACTAATAAAGTTAGATGGAAATGTATAGACAGTAATACAGGGAGCTTATATTTAAATACTATTTATGTTGAAACAGAAAAAAATGGAAACGATTTTAAGTTTACTAATAAACTATCAGTTTCATCAGGAAGTATAATTAGAGAATATCCACAAGAGGGGAGTATTGATGAAAATAATAAATTTTCAATAGTGAGAAAAGCAGATTTTAGATTTGATCAATTTGGGGATACAAATGTTACTTACTATTTTTATGGTGATATTGAAGAACGAGACTCTGGGAGTCATAGATGGAGTGGTATTTATAACTACAGCGTTTATACTGTAGATTATAAAAATTTGTGTGAATATAATACAACTTTTTATGGATATAGAAGTAACTAAATCAATACAATAAAAGGGAGTCTACTTTGCAGGATTTCCTTTATAAATTCTAGATTCTTTCAGATTTTTAATAACAACACTACCAGCACCAACTATCACATCTGAAGAAATTTCAATATTTTGAATAACACAACTTCCAATACCAATAAAAGATCTCTTCCCTATAGAAACTCCACCAGCAACAGAAGAGTTTGGAGCAATATGGGTAAAGTCTGAGATCCTACAATCGTGATCAACCACCGTTCCTGTATTAATAATAGAACCAACACCAATTTTTGTATCTGGATTAATAACAGCTCCTGCCATAACAACACTTCCATTTTCTATAGAAGAGAATGAGGAGATAACTGACGTTGGGTGAATAAGAGTTGCTATTTCAATGTTGCTTTCTAAAAGTCTATTGTAGATCTTCTCTCTAGTGTCATTAACTCCAATTCCTAAAGCAACAGCACAGTCTTTATGACTAGCTATAAAATTCTCAAAAGAGATAGAGTTATAAGCTAGAATATATTTTGGACTAGCATCATCAATAAAACCAACAATCTCATATCCGTTAAGTTTTGCCAGTTCGTAAACAACTTTTCCGTGACCACTTGCACCATAAATAAAGAGTTTCTTCATATTCATCCAATTTTATTTTAATATGAAGATTATACACTTGAATTCTGATACAATCCTTTATGAATGATTTTATAGAAGTTGGGAAAATCAACACCCTTAAAGTTGATAGATTTACAGATCCTGGAGCTTATCTTATCTGCACTATGGGAGAAGATGTACTTCTGCCAAACCAATACATTACAGATGACATAGATATTGAAGATGAAATTGATGTTTTTATTTATACAGACTCAGAAGATAGACTAGTAGCAACAACAAACAAACCAAAAGCTCTTTTAGGAGATTTTGAACAGTTTGAAGTTGTAGGAGTTGAAAAATTTGGAGCTTTCGTTGACTGGGGGCTTCCAAAAGATCTCTTTGTCCCAAGATCTTTACAAAAAAACCCATTTAAACTGGGAGAAAAAAGAATCCTAAGAGTCTCCCTTGATAAAAAAAGAGATATGCTTATTGGAGATGAAAAAGTCGGAAGATTTTTAAGCCACAAACCAACAGATCTAAAAAAATCAGATGAAGTAAACGCATTAGTTCTTGCAAAAACTCCATTAGGCTTCAAAGTAATCCTCAACAACAAATACGAAGGAATGATCTTTACCAACGAAGTTTATGAAGATTTAAAAGTTGGTGATCGTAAAAAGTGCTTTGTTAAAAACATCAGAGAAGATGGAAAACTGGATATCTCTCTTAGAGCAATTGGAAAAAATAGGGATGATGAGACTGTAGAAAAAATAAAAACAATGCTACAAAAAAAAGGAAAACTTCCTTACACATATAAGATAGATCCAGAAGTAGCAAAAGATGTTTTTCAGACAAGTCGAAAAGGGTTTAAGAGGGCTTTGACTGCTTTGATTGATGAAGGGGTTATTGAGCTTTTAGAGGATGGGATTGTTTTAAAAAATATTAATTAAATCTTTTTAGCATAGTTTCCAAGTTATTATTAAACTCATCCACTACTGCTTTAGGTTCCATTGGAATCAAGTGGGGAATCCAATACTTAATCGTAGGAAGTATCTCCATATTGTTTGTAATCTGCACAGAGATCTCAATATCTCCATTTTCAAACTCTTGCAGAACATTTTGAGTTGGAGAGATAGGCTTTTCTAGGATGTATTGTTTTATCCTGTTTTCTACTTTTAGTTTTACTGTAAAAGGCTTTTTATCAGACTCAAACCAGATATTAATTGCCTTATCTAATATGCTATCAATATCTTTTGGTTTTTTAAACTTCTCTTCTAATATTGTCACTTCTCTAATACTTTTCAACCTATATGTTTTTATCTTCTTATCTAAAGCAGAGAGATACCATAGACCTTCATAGTTTACAATTTTAAGAGGGTTAGTTTCTATCTCTTTTGTCTCATTACCTTTTTTATAGGTGAATGACACTTTGTTGTTAGTGTTTATAGCACTTTCAATTTCTCTTATTTTTTCAATATCCTTTGAGATGTCTTCCATGTAGTTTTTAATATATATTGGAGAGTCTTCTATATTTCTTAGTTTCTCAAATAGTGATTTTGCAGATTTAGAAAAGTCATCGCCAAAGTTTTTTGAGATCTCTTCTAGTACCTGTAGGGTGAACTCCTCTTTTACAGAGATATTCTTTGTAAGTGAAAAACCTTCTTCCATCCTCCACTTACCATTTTGTTTACTTATTGGAAAGCCTATTAGCCTCTCATTGAGATCTCTTTGAATGGTTCTAACAGATACATTAAACTCTTCTGCCAACTCTTTAGAGTCAAGAAGATCTCCATAATATAATTTTGAGAGAATCTGAACAAGCCTATAAAGAGTTTTATCATAATCGTGTTTTTTAAACATTAGATTCTTTTTATTATAAAATTTTAATATTATACATTTATAGAAATAATATTATTTTCTTTTTTATAACAGTACAGTTAATATCTGACAATATAATGTCGTTTCTTAACTCGCTTCCATCATATCTGATAATAATTCAATGTTTTTAAAACAGTCTATTTATTCTTCTAAAATCTTTTTAAGTTTTTCAATTGCTTCTTCTCTTTTTATGATGTCCATATTGTCTAAATTTAATATTTTCCATTTAACAGAAGGAAGATTACTTATATTTTCAAACGGGAGCAATGACCAGTTAGGTTCACCTTTTTTAAATCCAAGTAAAAAGTCTTTATGTTCTTTTGTTAGTTTTTTATTAATTGCTTCAATAAGTTCTTCTCTAGTCTCTAAAAGAGTCTCTAAAGATATATCAATTGTCGTCATCCCTCGAAATTGTTCTTCATAAAGTCCGCTGATATCTATCCTATTAGGATTTAGTAATTTAGATATTGATTGGTTACTACTAATAAGATAAACAATAAAAACATCCATCAATTCTTTACTAATTCCTTCATTATCCAAAAGTAAACGAACATCAAAGAGATCTCTTGGATGCTGTCTATCAAGAGCAGCACAGATCTTTCCAGCATACAGATCATCCATATGGACAACTTTTGTTATGGCAAATCCAAACTCATCTTGTACTTTTTGTGAGTTTTGCATATCTGTTGCCTCTTTTACAGTGCCTCTTGTTACAGGCGATGCTTCAATTTTTATTCTTACACTATTTCTTTCAACTTGAAGTTTTGATAATTTCCCATCATTTTGTAAAAGTTTATGGATTGTTGAATTTTTCACACTTCTTTCAATAGTAGCTCCTATTTTTTCAAAAGCTTTTGCAATATTTTCTAAACTTTCATCTCTTGGTTCAATAGGCAGATACATTAAATCAATATCAACAGAAAGTCTTGGAAGATCTCGAACAAAAAGATTAATAGCAGTACCACCTTTTAAAGCGAAAAAATCATTTTGTGTCACATAAGGAAGAACCTCAATTAAGAGCTGAACTTGTTTGTAGTAGATACTATCTTTGTCCATCATAAAACCCCTTTGGAATTGTTATTTGAAAATTTTTATCAAGTTCCCCTTTTTTTACAATCTGTATCTTTCCTTTTCCACAATCAACTCTTTCAAAATCAATAAATCTACTCCATTGATGATTGTAAAAATGACTAAAAAAAGAAAACAACCTTTTAACCTTTTTGCTCTTACATAAACTAAGTAATTCATTTAAAACATTAGGTCTGAGAGTTGTTAAGTTTTCAAAAATTTCTCCTACAAAAGTAAAAGTAACTCCCTCTTTTTCTGTTAGATAGAGTAGTTCTAAGATAGCTCTTTCTGGGGTGGATATTGTTATTGTAAATTCCTTTATTTTAGTAGGAATCTTAGTCAATCCTTTGTCCTTAAGATCTGGTTTTCTCTTCAAAAATATCTTACTACCATCACCAATCACCTTATCTAAGCTCCTTGGCAGTTTTTCCTCTCCATAGAGTGTGATTTTTTTTTCATCTCCTATGGGAAGATAGTGAGCAAATCCTTGTATCTCTAAAGATTTTAACCCACCTACAGAAAAAGAACGATTTTCAAATTTTTGTAATCCAACAACAACTCCTTCCCAAGAGATGGATTCATTGCTTATAGAGTAAAAACTCCCTTTTTTAAAAAGCCATTGATTTTGAACATATTTATATCTTAGTTGTCTAGATATGCTATGTTTCTCTAAAAAAGAAGCAGAGACAGCTATTCCCTCTGGTATCAGTTGATGTAGTAGTTTTAATTTTGATTCATTTTGTAAACTCATAGTTTACATTTTACTATTTTTTCAAACTAAAAACAACTCACAGTTCTTTTTATTGTACTTATTGTAAACCCTAGGTTTACATAAGTGCATTTTTTCAAACCAAAACCACTTACAAATTATCAGCAATATTGCTAGTCTCTTCACTATCAAGATCTCTAAATTCTTGAGTTTCATAGCCTATTTCTAAATCTATGTCATAGATGGATGAGGATGTTTTTCTTAATGAGATAGCGATTATGTCATTGCCATTATTGTAATAGTCTGCATAATATCTTTCTCCACGATAGATAGCATATGCGAAGTTACTACTTTGGCAAACATAACTACTTCCACTACAAAAATCAAAACTTTGATTATGATCATACTTTTCTTCAAGACTTGGATTAAAATCACTATATGCAGATTTTGCAGAAGTTCCATATTCATCACTATAGAATCTCTTTTTAAGAACCACTTTGACTATTCCATGGGACTCAGTATCAACAACACTAACACTATCCCAATAGTCATCATTAGTTGCATATACTGAATATAGACCTGAAGTTATTACATGTGAAAATGAATCATCAGGATGTTCATACATCTTTATTCCATAATATGATTTTCCAGTTGTATTGTTAGAACTCCCATTATCTGGTGCT
>JAOXRY010000394.1 GCA_025800305.1 Campylobacterales bacterium
GGTTTTACAAAGTGGGATAATAGATAAAAACGATACAATCACACTTTTAGAAAAAGCAGATAACGATTTGACAATTGAAAATCTTAACTTTTTATTGAACAAACAACTTATCAAAGAAGATCTTTTAGGTCTGGCACTAAAAAATGAGAAATTAGGAGAGCCATTTAAAAGAGCTCTTGAAAAAAGAAAAGGAAATTCTTGAAAGAGATTTTAATTACCAATGACGATGGATACGAAGCTGATGGAATTCATGCTTTAGTTGACGCAGTAAAAAATCTAGCAAAAGTTACTGTTGTTGCTCCTGCACTGGAAAAATCTGCTTGTGGTCATGGAATTACTCTAACTAGACCTTTACGTTTTGTATCAATTGATGATGATTTTTACAAGCTTGACGATGGAACTCCCAGCGATTGTATCTATCTTGCTCTAAATACTCTTTATGAAAATAAAAAGCCCGATCTTGTAATAAGTGGCATCAACCGTGGAGCGAATATGGGAGAGGATATCACATATTCTGGAACTGCAGCTGGAGCTATGGAGGGAGTTTTAAATGGTGTCCCTTCTATTGCCATTAGTCAGGTTATGACAAAGACAGAAGATGGCAGTTATGATTACTCTTTAGATCTGGCAAAAGATGTGATTAAAGATATTGTTACAAAGATCTTTGACGGAGAGTTTCCTCTTCCTGAGAGAAGATTTTTAAACATCAATGTACCAAATATTACTAAAGATCTTTACAAAGGCTATCAAATTACAAAAGCAGGATATAGACACTACGGAAATGATGCCCATATGCACAGAAACCCTAGAGGAGAAGAATATTACTGGCTAGGGCTTCATCCGCTAGACTTTAAAGAGGAAAAAGGAAGTGATTATCAAGCAATTTTAGATGGCTACACTTCTATAACTCCTGTTATGCTAGATCTAACAAGCTACGATGATATTGACAATCTAAAGAAGTGGATTAAATAGTCTTGGCAAAAGGCAATGAAAACACCCAAAGACTTAGATATATTAGAGTTTTAGAAAAGTTCTTCTACTCTGTTGTCAACTACCTTCAAAAAGCTGATGAAGCAACCAAAGAGTCTTACAACAAAAAAGTAGCCAATGCAAAAAGAAGCCTTGATAGAGTAGATCCTGTACCTCTTTACAAAGAGGAGCTCACAACATTGGAAAACCTTGTAAATAAGATCATTAACTACGCAGAAGATGAAGAAGCAGAGATTGAAGATATTAAAACAACAATCTTACAAAGCACCAATCAGTACGAAAAAACCATCAACCGTAAAAAATACAAAAAAGAGAAACACTCAAAAAAACATTTTGATGAGTATTAATTTTAACCATGAATGAAATATTAAGAGACTACACATCAAAAGACTACAAACCGTGTGAATCTTTGGTAAACTAAGCTTGGAAATTCGATGATGTTTTTGCTCCACAAGAGTTTTCAGATCTTGCCAAGCTTATGTAAACACAAGGCTTTGTAGAAGGAAGTAACTATCAAAAAGTTATAGAAGTTGATGGCAAAGTTGCAGGATTTATATTTGAACTTAATGAATTTAGTAAAGAAGACAACGTAAAATCTATCATTGTAGAAACCAACAAACTTGGTGCCAATTCTTTTTATCAAAAACTAGGCTTTCAACAGCTAGGAAACTTTGACTCTCCACTTCATCAGTTTACCACCAAAGGTGGTCAAACTTGTATGTTGGAATATAATATCCTCTCTAATATTACTAATTAACAAAGAAAACTCTATAATCTCCCTCCGAAATTTCCAAAAGAGGCTTAATGAAAAAACTAATAACGATTATATCTTTGCTCCTTCCAACTATTTTACTAGGTGGTGATGTGGCAACAATCAATGCAAAACAATTTGGTGTGATTACACTTATTCCTCCCTTATTAGCAATTACTATGGCGTTTTTAACTAAAAATGTAATATTCTCCCTATTTATTGGTGTATTTAGTGGTACCTTTCTTCTAAACATCTCTGGAGAAAATATCTTTATGGCAATAATTTTAGGATTTGTTGATATAAGTTCTAAGGTAATAAGTTCTATGGCAGACTCATGGAATGCTGGTATTATTTTACAAGTCTTAACAATTGGTGGGCTTGTAGCACTTATTACAAAAATGGGTGGTACAAAAGCAATAGCTATTTCAATGGCAAAAAGAGCAAAAACAAGAGTTTCAGCACAGATTTCAACGTGGTTTATGGGGCTTATTGTCTTCTTTGACGATTATGCCAACTCCCTTATTGTAGGTCCAATTATGAGACCTATTACAGATAAACTAAAAATTTCTAGAGAAAAATTAGCTTTCATTATAGACTCAACAGCTGCTCCTATTGCAGGTATTGCTATTATCTCCACATGGATTGGTTATGAACTTTCTTTAATAAAAGATGCCTACTCAATTATAGGTGTAACTGATATTAACTCTTTTGGTATTTTTGTTGAAACAATACAATATAGATTTTATAATATATTCATGCTCTTTTTTGTGGTTGCAACAGCTTTTACAAATAGAGAGTTTGGACCAATGTACAAAGCTGAAATGAGAGCAAGACATCAAGGTCTTTTAAGTGCTGAAGGTTCAAGACCAATGATCAATACAGAGGAAATGACAGTTGAGCCAAAAGAGGGAATTCCCCTTATGGTCTCTAATGCAATTATTCCTATTGGAATTTTAATGGTCTCATCTTTTGTAGGATTTTATTTCAACGGCTATAGTGCTTTAGAAGAAGAAGTCCTAGCTAAAGTAGATACTATGCCTTTATCTATGTATGCTTTTATTGAAACTTTTGGTGCAGCAGATGCTTCTGTTGTTCTTTTTCAAGCTGCTCTTTTTGCCTCTATTATTGCTATTGGAATGGGTGTTTCTAGAAAGATATTTAATATAGAAGAAGGTATAGAGATCTGGTTAAAAGGTACAAAATCAATTTTAGTAACCATTATGATTTTACTTTTAGCTTGGGCATTAAGCTCCGTAATTAAAGAACTAGGAACATCAAAATACCTTGTAGCTCTACTATCAAACTCTATTCCCCAAATGGTTCTTCCTACTGCTATTTTTATTCTTGCGTCATTTATTTCATTTTCTACAGGAACGTCTTATGGAGCAATGGGAATTTTAATGCCACTTGTTATTCCTTTGGCAAACGCTGTTGGTATTAATACTGGATTAGAAGGTGAGACCCTTCACACTTACATGCTTATTAATATTGGTGCTGTTCTTACAGGAGCAATTTTTGGAGATCACTGTTCTCCTATCTCCGATACGACTATTTTAGCCTCAATGGGTTCAGCTTGTGATCACATTGATCATACAAGAACACAGATAGTTTATGCTTTAACAGTAGGCCTTATCTCTATTGTTGTTGGTTACTTACCTGTAACATTTGGAATATCTAACCTTATTGTATTGCCTTTAGGACTTTTATCTATCTATTTAGTTGTAAGATTTGTAGGGAAAAAAGTAGTTTGATGTTATTCTCTAGGGGGAAAACCTCTAGAGATTTTTTCCTAAACTAATTTTAAAACATCTTCTCAAAATACTTTTTTTTCCTTTTCATTATCTCTTTCTCAAAAGGGTTTTCAAAAGACTCTATCAGTTTTCCATCCTTTTTTAAAACAAGCTGATAAGGTTTTTTCATTAATACAGTATGAACATAGATTGTAAATGCTTCAGCGTAGTCTTCAAAAACAGTTGTGCTTCCATAGAGAGATGGAAAGTCTGTCTTTCTTAACTGGCTTATCATCTCTTGTGAATCTTTCACACTTACTTGAGCTCTTAAAAAACGATAGAGTTTAAAATCTTTTCTTCTTAGAAACTCTTTTTCATAAATCGTTTTTTTAGAACTCTTCCACGATAAAGAAGAGTAAGGAAAGTTTCTTGGATTACCGTTAATCTTATGAGGATTTGGATGGGCTCTACTGGCACTTCCAATAACATGACCTAACTCATGAAGAAGTATAAACTGAATAGCTTGTTTTCTATTGTTCTCTTTTTTCTCTTGGATTTTTAAAGTTAGTTTATATCCATCAGATTTTTGAAAAGCTGTATTTACCCTCCATGTTGCCCAATCATTTGCTTTTATATTTAATAACAGCTCTTGGTCAAATAAAATCCAACTTCCATAAAATTTTCCATTTCGATAAAGATGTTCACTAAAGCCTGTACTTCCAAGATCTTTTACGAAAAAAACTCCTATAAGAGTCTTTTTTATTTTCTCCTTTATAGCAGGAGGTAACTCTTCTAAAGCTTGGTAAAAATCTTTGTAAAACCCTTTATCATAAGAGGCAGATTTTGGAACTCCTTGAAATCCATAGATCTTATTGTCCAATCCAATATACTCAACAATATTAGGTGGTGCTGGAAAGACTCTTTTTGAAAGAGGCTTATCTTTCCAATTTTTCCATGTCTTATAACTTTTTACTTTGTGGTTTTGATGAAGTTTTTTAAGACTTTCTAGATCTTCTGTGCCCATCAGTGATTGTTGTAAGACAACAATCAAAATTATTTTTATAAAAGATCTACTCATCACCTACTCCTTATAAGATTTTATTTCTTCCACCCTCTTTTGCTTCATACAACCTCTCATCAGCGATTTTTAAAGTATCATTCTCACAACTAGCTTCAGATCTTTTTGCAACACCACCACTTACAGTTAACTTGATTGGTTTTTTCTTATAAATAATTTTCTGTTTTTCAACCATTTTTCTCATTCGCTCTGCAAAATTATGTGCTTCTCTAACTGTATATCTTGGAAGCAAGATAATAAACTCTTCTCCCCCAAAACGTCCAATGAAATCACTTTTTCTAACTGCCTCTTTAATAGTCTGAGCAAAAGCTTTTAGAACAAGATCTCCAGCATCGTGCCCATGATTATCATTGACACCTTTAAAGTGGTCAAGATCTAAAAAGACTACACAATAATCCTCTTTCTTTCTTTCATAAAGCTCTTCAAGTTTTTCTAACTCACCCATAAGAGCACGTTTTGTAAGGACTTTGGTAAGAAAATCCTCCCTACTCTCTTTTTTTGCTTCTTCCAGATCTTTTTGAAGATTTTCAACTTTTTTCTGAAGTTCTCCTACTTCATCACGTTTCTCTTCTAACTGACTAACCATCGTCTCTATCTCTTCGTCCAGTGAAAAAGCAACTTTTTCCAGCTTCTCTTTTATAACCTCAAATTGCTCTTCTACAAAATCATCTTTTGTCATATTATTAAGAGCCTCTTTTAACTCCCTTACAGAACCACCTTTTGATTGTCCTACAGAGATAAGAGTTGCTAAGGATTGGATAATATGGTTGATACTATTTTCCAACTCAGTTGTGTGTGAATAGATATCATCTCTATCAAGATCTATCCTGTCATAAATTAATTTTTCCAGCATAACCTTTTGCATGATAGAAAGAGATGTTGTGTTGTTGTTTAGTTTCTCAACAGCTGTTTTTACCCTCTCTTGTAAATTTCTTGTAAAGGATGGTTCTAATGCTTGGGTAAGAATTGAGTTGTAGCTTTTGATTACTCTTTTACTGTTATTAGGCTGTTTCTCAATAACAATTGAGTGTTTTTGCTCTCTTTTATGAAAAGCAATAAGAAAGGTCAAAAGATCATCAAGCTGTTCTATCTTTTTGTCTTTTGCCTCTTGCTTTGCTTTTCCTTCTAATTTTTCAATATATTTTTCAGCAGGATAGCACTCTTTTAGATTCAGCCCTGCTTTTTTTGCCTCAATACAAAAGGCTTTTCCATAAACATCTGGAGTTACAGTCATTCCCTCTCTTTGGATTTTTAAGAGGGTTTTTTTCACAACATCTTTAACTGACACATTCTCTCCTATTTAATGACAAATAGCTCTTCTACAGGAACGCTATTTATCTTTTTATCTTTTGTAATATCGTCAAAAAGCATATATTTGTATTTACTATCTCTTTTAATTTTTACAACTGTTTCAAACTGATAATTTTTCTCTTTGTGTTCAACACTTCTAACACGAACAACTGTAGCCATCCACTTTCCATCAATCTTCTTATACTCTCTTGGAAAAAAATTATAAACTTTTTTTAAAACACCTTTTTCAAAGTAGTGTCTTGCAACAGGAAGCTCTCTTTTGAACTCATAGTAACTGACAATCTTGTCATATTTTCTTTTTTTACCTGTGTTGATTGACTCTATCTGAACGTAGTTTTTTCTTCTTTTGACAGGATGACAACTACTTGTATAATCAACCATCCTCGATGTATCAAAATCTGTCATATCGATATTTGTACCTAAAATCTTGGTAGTTGTTTGCTTCTCTTTCATTTCACGACAAAGAGTGTTGGATGTTAAAGAACAGTCTCCACACTTATATTTTTTCTCACCTTGTCCAACAATACATCTACCCTTATTATCACCTTCTATAAAAACAACTCTTCTTTTCTCTTTATGGTTGACCATATGAATGGAACTTTTTGTTTTTCCACCTCGTCTTTTTTTAGTAATAATTTCCAAAGCCACACTGGAGTTTCCATTAGAAATTGGGTTGGCATGGATTGTTTGTAAAATATACTTGTGGATTTTATCACTACTGTCTAGATACTCACATACCTGATTGGAAAAAAGTGTGGAGAAAAAAAACAGAAAAAGAAAGGTTTTTTTCATATCAGATCCTTTGGGTTATTATACACTGATGAAAATATAATTAGGATAATTTTGAAAATATTAATACTTACAGAAGCAGGAACAACCATAGGAAGAGGTCATCTATCAAGATCTCTAGGAATTCGTGATGGGTTTGAAAACATCGATATTGTTTGTTATAAAGAAGGAAATTTTGAAACTCCTAAAGATATTAAGATCTATGATTGGCACAAAAACTCTGTTGAAGATCTAGCAAAGAGTTATGAAAAAGTTATTGTTGATTCTTACTTGATGGGTGAGAAGAAAAACAAAGAGATAGGATCTTTATTCTCTAAAGTTGCTGTTATTGATGATTACAACAGAATGAAATATGAGGCAGATCTGATTATCAATCCAAATATCTACGGGGACAAGCTAGACTATTCGAACCAAACAGCCAAAATTCTTGGTGGGAAAAAATATATCATCTTAAGAGATGACATCATTGAGTACAAAAAATCAAAACATATCGGTTTTGCAAAAACCCTTCTTATCACTGTTGGAGGAACTGACAACCACAACCTTCTGCCAAAACTAGTAGAAGCTTTTTCTGAGGAGTTTATAAAAGTTCATGTTTTAGCAGGAGGGAAAAAAGAGGAACTTGAAAAAGAGTTCACCAATGACTCTTTAATCTTCCACAGCCATGTTGATAGCAAAAAAATGGCAGAGCTTTACTCTATCTCAGATCTAGCCATTACAGCAGGTGGAGTTACTATGAGTGAGCTAAGCTTTAGTGGAGTTCCTTTTGTTGCTATTGAAACTAGTCAAGACCAAGGAAATAATATGAAAGCATATCAAGAGATGGGAATGATTGAGAAAGTTTTAAAAGCAGAAGATGAGAATCTTATTGCCAACCTAAAAGAGCAAATAGAAAAACTAAAAGATGAAAAAACAAGACAAGATCTGTCTTTGAAAGGACAGGTTTTAGTCTCTCCTAAAGGTGCTGGAAATATTGTTGAAGCTGTCTCGGAAATCTAGAAAAGAATTTTTTAAAAGCTAGAATACTAGCTAACATTTTTTCTCTACCAACACGGCTTTTTTTACTATAAAATAAAAATAAAAAAGGCTTTTTCATGTTAGATCTACAAGAGATGAGACAGGAGTATAAAAAAGATGAACTTTCCAT
This sequence comes from Campylobacterales bacterium, assembly GCA_025800305.1. Classification (GTDB taxonomy): domain Bacteria; phylum Campylobacterota; class Campylobacteria; order Campylobacterales; family SZUA-545; genus JAOXRY01. The sequence goes on from JAOXRY010000394.1 coordinate 7,797, forward strand.
AGAAAGTGTCTCAAAAGATCCACTAAAACAATTTGAAATTTGGTTTGAACAAGTTCAAAAATCTGAAATAAAAGAACCAAATACAATGGTTTTAGCCACAACATCCAAAGATGGGTTTCCAAATCTTAGAGCTGTTCTTTTAAAGATCTTTGATGAAAAAGGATTTACTTTTTTCACAAACTATGATAGTGCCAAAGCAAAAGAGATAGAGAACAATAGTAAAGTTGCATTAGAATTTTTGTGGTTAGATCTAGAAAGGCAGGTTCGTGTTGTTGGAGAGTGCCGTAAGATCTCAACAAAAGAGTCTTTAAAATATTTTGCAAAACGTTCCCGTGGAAGTCAACTTGGAGCTTGGGTAAGTAACCAAAGTAGCGTTATTAGTTCAAGATCTATGATGATGTCCCAACTGGAAAAAATAAAAGAAAAATTTAAAAACAAAGAAGTTCCGATTCCTTCATTCTGGGGTGGATATCGGGTTGAACCTATAAAAATAGAGTTTTGGCAAGGAAGAGAGCACAGGCTTCATGACAGGATTTTATATACAAAAGAGGGACAAGGATGGAAAATAGAGAGACTTGCTCCATGAAACTTGGACTTTTTTGTTCCACTTATAAAAGCACTCTTTCTACCAACAGAACTTTTAGGCTTAGCTCACTATCAAAAGAGAGGGTTTTGGAAACTGTAAGAGAAAATATAGATGACTTTAAAAAGATAATTCCTTTTGGAAAAGAGAGAGATATCTCTATGTTCCGCCTTGGAAACACCATTGTCCCTTTTGCTTCTCACAACGATTTTAACTCTTCTTGGTGGAGCGAGATTGATGAGATCTTAGAAGAAGGAAGAGGATTGAGTGATGGCACTAGAATCACAATCCATCCTGGGCAGTTTATCCAACTAGGATCGAAAAATTCTGCTGTTATTGAAAACTCTTTAAAAGAGCTACAGTACGCCACAAAACTTCTTGATATTTTAGGAGATGAGTCAAGTGTTATTACACTTCATCTTGGAGGAATCAATGGGAATAAAGAAGCAACGATAGAAAGAGTTGTAGACACTGTTTCTAAAAACCCATGGTTAAAAAAATATCTTGCTTTGGAAAATGATGAGTACAACTACACAGCTAAGGAGACTCTAGGGGCTTGTAAAGAGATTGGAATTGGGATGATTTTTGATAGTTTTCACCACTCTATCAATCCTAGCGAAGTCTCTTGGGAAGAAATAAAGAAGAGTTGGTTAGGAAAAGATCCAAAAATCCATATCTCCAGCCAAGGTGATGGGAAAGTGGGACAACACGCTGACTTTATCGCAAAAAAAGATATCAAAACTTTAAAAGAGTTCTTAAAAGATGATTTTGAAAAGACAGATATTATGATAGAAGCAAAGCACAAAGAGTTTGCCATAGAGAGGTTTAAAGAAGATCTGAAAGATCTCTATTGACTTTTTCTCTTTTTCATAGGATAATTTCCAACTTTAACACGGAGACACAAAGTGATTTATGAATTTTGGAAAGATTATGAAGAGCTTCTCTCTTTTGAACAAGCTTCTATTTTAGACTATCGTTTAGACAATATTGCTATAAAACTAAACACATTTTTTCAAAGACTGGTTATTGGTCATATTAAAAAAAAAGAGATCCACTTCTTTCTTGCTGGATCATGCTTAAAAGATGACACTTTTAGAGATCTAGATCTCTTCTTCCCTTCACATGAAGATAGAGAGCTAATCAATAATGCTATGAATCAAGATTTTTTCGAGTATGAGAATAACTCTTACACATATAGATACAAAACAGAGCTATATCAACTGGTTTATAGAGAAAGATTTGAAGGTACAGATCTAAAATCACTGGTCGATGGATTTGATTTTAACTCAACAAAAATCGCCTTTTCATGTACTTACAATACGAAAAAAAGACTTTTTACAATTAATGAGTGTGACCTAAGAATCGAGTTTGTAGACTATATTAATACAAAGATAAATAGGCTATCAAAAGTAAGTGCTAACCCTTTTGTTTCTCTACAACGTGCTATCTATTTTCTAAGACGAGGGGATGATGTTCCTTATGATGTTTTTTTAGATATCTGCTCTAAAATTGCAGACATTAAAATCGAGAAAAATGAAAATCCAAAAGATCACTTTATAAACCTACAAGGAAATCCTAATAAGCTTTCCAATATTAAAAGTGCAATTACAAACTATATTGAACAGCAAAAAGAGGAGTGATTACTCCTTTGCAAAATATCTGATTTTCTTTCTACCTTTTGAAATAATTTTATGACCTTCCGATTCTAAAAGAGTCTTTTGTACTTCTATTCCCTCTGGAAACTTCTCGTTTAACTCGTTGTCTTTTTTTAAAACTCTATGGGTAGGAACAATCTTTTCCTTCTGATCTTTCTCTTCAAACTCGTGGTTAGCTTTGGAGCAAATATTGACAAAGATTCCTGTTGTCAAAGGACAAGCTGTATCGACCTTATATTTTTCTGCTAAGATCTGACGGATCTCTGTAGTTGTCATAACTTTCCCGTATGGAATTGTTTTTATCACATCATAAACATCAATAGGATTAGGAATAA
>JAOXRY010000414.1 GCA_025800305.1 Campylobacterales bacterium
GAAAAAAATTATTGGGTTTTCAATAGAATTTACATTCCATGATAGTTATAATACGGAAGAGGAACTACAAGTTATAAAAGGAGAAATATTTAATAAAACTTTAGAACTGTTATTTAAAGACACAGAAGGTGTGGATAAAGATGAAGAACAGGTAATCAAAAAAGATCTAATAAGTAAACTAGAAAAAGAAAGAGCAGGAGAAAAAGCACTCAATCAACAAGAAAAAGGATATTTTCAGGAACTTTTTATTGTTGCTATTGAGGATCTTATAAAAGATGACAAATTAAAATTATTGGATAAAGCTGTCTAAAAATGATTTCTGCAGTTAACAATAGTTTTTTTCTTCCTAAAGAAAAAGTTCCAACACAACAGGGGCTGTTAGAAAAAGATAATAATCTTCAACCACGAAATAAAAAAAGTTACAGATTAAAAAATATGTTGGAAGCTATATAAAATATGTTCCAGTATAGATATTTAGTTTTTTTCTTGGTTTTTATTGTTGAACTTCAAGCTTCAGACACAATAACAATAGACTCACTATTTAAAAAATCAAATGGAGTAAGGACCGTATCTGAAATTAGTATATTATCTAATGGTGGAGGTGCCAACTATATTAACTATAGTAATCCACTAGCTATAAATGATGGAACAATGCCTATTCAGAGAAAAAAACTTTATCTTAATGAAACTATTCTTTATAGATTAAATAATAAGTCAGATCTGATATTTACATTGAGTGCTTATGACCAAAATGATGAGTACATAAAAGAGGGTGGAGGATATAAGAGTGAGAATAGAAATTCTATAGAATCTTTATTTATTGGGTATCTGTATCAGTTTGAACAAAGAAATGGGTTAAAACCAGAATTCTCTATTACATTGCCTTTTTATCAGAAGTTATTTTTTGGTGGAAGATCTGAGGTGAAGAGTTTTCGAACTCTTAATTCAAAACTTACATTAAAGCAGTTTATTGATCCAGCAACTCTTTCTTATAGTCTTGGTTATACTAAAAGTTTTGCTTTTAAAATTGATACAACTGATATTGAATATCCAGATTCTATCTTTTTGGGTTTTGATACAAATATTATTTTAAATCCTCGATTATCTTTAAATTTTTCTACAAAACAGAGCTTTCAAAATAGACAAAAGATTAATGGACTTGAAGTTTCTCCATCTTCTAGTCTTATAACATTTGGATTTGGAACAACTTATAGTCTTAGTTCTGAAAGATCTATAACAACAACTATGACAAGTGGAGTTTCTGCTGATGCTCCTGAGGGGACTATGTCTGTTTCAGTATGGCAAAAGTTTTAGTAGTTTTTTTATTTTTTTTGTTTTTTTTGTTTTTAGAAGCAGGAGAGATCTTTAAACAAAGATCTTTTAAAGAGTTAAGATCTGAAAATGTGGTACGGCAGACTTTTGAAGAGTCTTGTGGAGCATCTTCTTTAGCTACTTTGATGAATATGTATGGTTTTAAATATAGTGAAAAAGATCTAATTAAAGAGTTGAATACCACTGATATAGTCTCATTTGCCAATCTTGCTGATACTGGTGTTAAATTTAATTTTTAAGGAAAAGGGTATCGTATAAAAAAAGAGATTTTTGAAAATCTTCAGATCCCTGTGATTGCTAAGATCTCAAGGAATAAAGAGTATCCTCATTTTGTTGTAGTGAAGAGATATGATGGTGACTTTATGATTGTGTTAGATCCCAATTATGGAAAGTATTATATTTCAAAAGAGGAGTTTTATTCTATCTGGGAAGAGGAAAATGGAGGTTATATTTTGGTAGTTATTCCCAAAAACAGACGTCTACCAGTTATTTTTAGAAACAGACATCCTACAATATTACAAAACCTTTAATGTAACCTTTTTGAAATTTATCTAAAAACTCTTGATTTTTAAGGAGAAAAAAATGACAATAGACTTATAGAATCAAACTCCACAAAATAAGGTGAAGCCATGAGAATAGTAATTGTCGGAGGTGGTATAGCCGCAGCATACCTAGCAAATGGTATTAAAGAGAAAAGTCCTCAAACAGAAGTTGTTATTGTCTCAAAAGAGGAGTTTAGACCCTACGATAGGATTCATCTTTGCTCACTGGTAGATAAGAGTAAAGATGTAGAGAAAATCTGCTTAGATATAGACCCTTCAGTGACAGTTGAATTAAATCAAAAAATAAAGCTTATAGATCCTCAAGAGAAGAGAGTATTTTCAAAAAACTCTTCATACTCTTATGACAAACTAATTATCTCAACAGGTTCAAAACCAAAAGAGCTATTTAATATAAAAAATATAGAAAATGCGGCAACCTTTAGAAGTGAAGCAGACTGTAAAAAGATCTCAGAAAATGTAGAAGGGAAAAATGTTGTAATTATGGGAGTTGGACCAATCGGTCTTGAGCTTCTTGAAACTCTTTCAAAGATGGGGAGTGCCAAATCAGTTACTATACTCTCCCGTGGTGACCATGTCTATTCAAAAGAGCTGTGTACTGACTCAATTAATATGATGAGAAAGATATTTGAAGAGGATTCAAAAGTCAAAATCTCTTTTAATGACACAATCTTAGAAAAAACCATTGAGAATGACAAAATAATAAAATTAAAAACTGCAAATATGGAGATTGAAGATCCATTTTTAGTATTTGGAGTAGGGATTAGTCCAAATGTAGAATTTGCAAAAGACTCTGTTGATGTTAATAGAGGGGTTGTTGTTGATGAGTTTATGCTCTCTTCTGATAAGAATATCTACGCTGTAGGTGAGGCTGCTGAGCTTAAAAGTGGCTATGTTGCAGGGAGAGTAAAAGAGTGTACTTTACAAGCTGATGCCTGTCTCTCCCATCTTTTTGATGATGAGCCTATCGCTTTTGAAGAAGAGGTGACAATTGATGGATTAAAAGTTGGCTCTTTTCTTCTAACAGATGTAACATCAACAACTTACAATCCTAAGTGTGAAGGCAATGAAAATATTGTCATAAGTTCTAAAAAAGAGAATAGGATTGATCAGTATATTGTCAATGATGACAAGTTAGTAAAATTTATCGGTATTAATACAAATGTAGATCCGATGATGCTTAAAACTATGATGGAGAAAGAGGAGGTTGTAGATCCTTCTGTTTTTTACTCCAACAGGTTATTAAGTGAGAGAGGAAGAATTGTTTGTAGCTGTGCTAGTGTGTATGAACAAGATTTGGTAGATCTGATTAAAGAGAATGCTATTGAGGATTTCCCTTCTTTAAAAGATTTCAGTGAAGGTGGAAGGATCTGTGGTCGTTGTAAAGAGGATATTGTAGATATTATTGAACGAACAGAGGTGGATCCAGAAGAAGCAAAAAGAATAAGAGAAGAGAAAGCAAGAAAGAAAAGAGAGGAAGAGGAAGCAAAAGTAAAAGCTAAGATTGAGAAATTTAACGCTCTTCATCCTGATAAGATTCTTGATACTTCAGATCTTAAGAAAGCTATAGCTTCCTATGAGATGAACAAAGAGTATAACAAGTGGATCTCAATGGTTACAGCTAACCTAAGACTCCATCCTAATTTTGAAAAAGAGGTGGAAAAAGGTGTTGAGGCTTTAATAAAGATACCAATTATCTGGCTTGAGCTTTCTGATTGTACAGGAAATAGTGAAGCGTTTATTAAAAGTGCAAATCCAACTATTGATGAACTTGTTTTAAACTACATCTCTTTGGATTACCATGAATTACTGATGTCTGCTTCGGGGGATCAAAGTGAGCACGCTTTAGATGAAGTTTTGGAAAAAGATAAGGGGAAGTATATTCTTATTGTAGAGGGTGCTGTTCCAATGGCTATGGATGGAAAGTATCTAAGAATTGGACCAAAAGGTGAAACGGCAATAGATCTTTTAAGAAGAAGTGCAAAAAACGCGGCTGCGATTATCTCTGTAGGAACTTGTGCTTATGATGGTGGTGTTGTGGCAGCTGAACCAAACCCTACAGGAGCTGTTGGTGTTGAAAAAGCTCTTGGAAGAAAAGATATTATCAATCTTCCAGGGTGTCCTACCAATCCTATCAATGTTATAGGAACTTTACTTCACTACATTATGTTTGAAGAACTTCCAAAACTTGATGAGAAAAATAGACCACTTTGGGCTTATGGATATAGGGTTCATGATAACTGTGAGAGACGTGGACACTATGATTTAGATGAGTTTGTTTTAGAGTGGGGCGACGCGGGAGCTAAGAAGGGATGGTGTCTGTTTAAGATGGGTTGTAAAGGTCCGTATGCTGATATTAACTGTTCACTGGTGAAATTCAATGAAGGAACCAGCTGGCCTGTTCAAGTTGGTCATGGATGTTTTGGTTGTGGTGAAGGAAAAGTTGCTTTTGATAAGTATGCGAACAATAGAGAATTAGAAGAGGAAGCAGAGTAGTGGCACTAAAAAAAATAGTAATAGATCCAGTTACAAGAATAGAGGGTCATTTAAGAGTTGAAGTTGAAGTTGATGAGGACGGAGTTGTACAAGAGAGCTGGGCAAGTGGTCAGCTTTTTCGTGGAATTGAGACTATTTTAAAAGATAGAGATCCAAGAGACACTGGACTTATTGCTCAAAGGATCTGTGGGGTTTGTACAAACTCTCACTATAGAGCTTCTATTAGTGCTGTTGAAGATGCTTATGATATTAAGATTCCTAAAAATGCTGAGATTGTTAGAAACCTTGTAACACTTTCTTTGTTTATTCAAGATCACTTGGTTCACTATTATCATCTTCACTCTTTGGATTTTGTTGATGTTGTAAGTGCTTTAGGTGCAGATATTAGTAAAGCAGTAGATGTTGCAAAAAAATATCATGATAAACCATATAAATGTTCACCTTCTCATTTGGAGTATGTGAAAGATAAATTGACTAATTTTGTTAATGGTGGAAGACTGGGAATGTTTTCCAAAGGGTATTGGGGGCATAAGGCGTATAGATTAAGCCCAGAAGAGAACTTAATCCATATGAGTCACTATCTTGATGCTTTGGATGTTCAAAGGGAGTTAAGTAAGGCTGTTGCTATTTTTGGTGGTAAGACGCCTCACCCTCAGCATTTGGTTGTTGGTGGTGTGACCAGTGTTGCTGATATGTTAAATCCTCAAAGAGTTAATGATTTTCTTTTTATTATTAGAGAAGTGAGAGACTTTGTTACAAGAGCTTATCTTCCTGATACAAAAATGATTGTTGATGTTTATAAGGATGAGATAAAAGCAGGAATTGGTAGAGCTAATGGAAACTTTATGTGTTCTGGTGGATATGAGTTTTTAAAAGATGAAACACTTTTTGAAAGTGGAATTATCTATAGTCATGATTTTGCAAATATTGAAGAGTTTGATGATAAAAATATTACAGAAGAGGCTTCTCGTGCTTGGTACAAAGACGAAGAACCAACGTGCCCGTATGAAGAGACAACTACACCTGATTATACAGATCTAAACGATGATGGAACATTAAAAACAGAGGGGAAATATAGCTGGATTAAAGCTCCAAGGTACAAAGGTCAAGCCATGGAAGTTGGTCCTCTTTCTCGTATGATTGTGGGATATGTAAAAAAGTCTAAGACAATTAAACCTTTTGTTGACAAGTTTTTACAAGAGACAAGTTTAGATCTTATAGATCTATCAACAACAGTTGGAAGAAATGGAGCAAGGGCAATTGAAGCTGAGATCTGTAGTGATTTTATCTTCGATTTTGTAAGTGATTTGATTGAAAACATTAAGTATTATGATGAAGAAACATGGACTAAGTATAACTTTGAAGATCTATATACTTCTACTAAAGGCAGAGGGATCTTTGAAGTCCCAAGAGGAGTTCTTTCTCACTTTGTAAAAATTAAAGAAGCAAAGGTAGAAAACTATCAAGCTGTTGTTCCAACTACATGGAATGCCTCTCCAAAAGATTCACAAGGAAAAAGAGGAGCTTATGAAGAAGCACTTATAGGATTAAAATTAGAAAATCCAAGTTCTCCTTTGGAAGTTTTAAGAGTGATTCACTCTTTTGATCCTTGTATAGCTTGTGCTGTTCATATTGTAGATACAAAAGGGAAACAGTTGGCACACTATAAGATAAAGGTGTAAATAGTAAATAATCTGATATACTAACCAGATGAAGAAAAAAGTTATAATTATTGGTGCAGGTTACGGTGGGGTTAGGACAGCTAAAAAACTGTCACAATGTAGAGATTTAGAGGTAAGTGTGATAGAACAAAACTCCTATCACTATTTACAAACAGACGTATATGACTATATTGCAAATAAGACAAAAATGTCTGATATTGCTCTTGATTTGTTTACTTATTTTGCTAGTTTTAAAGGGAAAATTAACTTTTATCAAGAGGAAGCTTTAAGGGTTGATTTTAAGAACAAAAAAGTTGTGACTAGCAAAAATCATCATAAATATGATTATTTGATTATAGCCACTGGTTCACTTACATCATTACCAGATAAAATTCCAGGACTTAGAAAATACTATCACGGGATAAAACGATTTCCCAATGCTTTGAGATTTAAACAACGTTTTGAAGAATATATGTTTAAAAAGATTGAGACAGAAGGCACTTGTAGTGTTAATTCCAATCTTGATATTGTCATTGGCGGTGGAGGACTCTCTGGTGTTGAAATTGCTGCTGAAATGTCTCACTATGCTTCGACTTTTTATAAGGATACAGGATACCTTTGTGGAGGTGTAAATATTGTTCTTATAAACTCTTCTGATAAGGTTTTAAAAGGTCTTGATGAGTTTTTAAGAGATGAAGCGACAGCTAGATTGGAAAAGCTTCATATCAAAGTAATTAACAATGTACGTGTAACAGAAGTTGAAGAAAAAAAGATTCACTTAAATAATGGTACCAGTATTGGTATGGATTTCCTAATCTGGACAGGAGGTGTTACACCTTCTAAGTTTTCAAAGGCTTTAGATGTTGTTAAAAGTGATTCAGGGCAGATCTTAGTAGATGAGTTTTTTAGATTGGAAGAGCATAAAGATGTTTTTGCTATTGGTGATTGTGCAGAACTTTTTAATCCTAAAACTAAAGAGTATATTCCACCTACAGCCCAAGGAGCAGAACTTTCTGGAGAATATGTAGCCAGTAATATTGAAAATCTTATAAAAGAGAAAGAGTTACAAACACAATCAATAGGATTGAAAGGAATGTTTGTTGCCCTTGGTGGAAAATATGGAAGTGGTGTAGTTGGCAAAGGCTTGAGGTTTAAATCTCAGGTTGGTTTTTATATCAAAAAGTTTATTGAATTAGCCTATAGATATCCTTTGAAATTTAGGTGTAGAAAAGGTTATAAGCTAATGAGAGGAGAAGATTGAAATGAAAAGTGTCCTTTTAGAATTTGCAATGTTTCCTACTGATCATGGAGAGAGTAAAAGTGAATATGTATCACAAATAATTAAAACAATAAGAGATAGTGGAGCTAACTATCAGCTAACACCTATGGGAACAATTGTAGAGTTTGAGAATATAGATGATGCTTTAGCTTTAGTTAAAAAATCATACGAAACTTTAGAAGAGTTAGGTTGTAATAGAGTCTATTCTACTTTGAAATTTGATATAAGAAATGGGAAAAAAGATAGACTGAAAAGTAAGATAGAAGCTGTAACTTCAAAAATAGGTCAGGTAAATACCTAACCTACCAGTTTCCTTTTTCTCTTAAAGCTTCTACAACTACTCTATTATAAGCAGAGACAACGTGACAAGGAAGAGTATTGAGAGATTGATACTCTTTTCTTAAGATTTCATCGAATTTTTTTTGAGAAATTCCAGCAAGATTTGATAGATACTTTTTATATTCCACTACTTTTTTGTCATCTAACATAGGATGTTTTCCTTTTGTTGTTTGATGATAAATCGTAAGAAGAAAAAAATATTTAAGACAGAGTGGTGAATTCAACTACAACAAGGTAGATTTATGATATAGTCACCGCCTTATAAAAGAACTTTAAAAGGTAATAGATGAGTAACTCTATTAATCAAAATAGAGAAAAATTAGGTGAGGAACTTATTAAGCTTTCTAAACATGTAGATGTTCTATTTGTGGAAGATGATGAAAGTGAGATAGAATTTACTTATACAATGCTTCAGTCTTACTTAAAAAGTCTCGATGTTGCAAGAAATGGACAAGAGGGCTTAGAGTTATATAAGAAAAAACACTACGATTTAGTTATTACAGATATAGTTATGCCAGTTATGGATGGATTAACTATGGTTCAAGAGATGAAGAAAATAGACCCAGAACAGCATATAATTATTACCTCTTCATATGATGATTCAGAAAATCTTTTAAAATCAATAAAATTAGGAGTCAGTAGCTATATCTTAAAGCCATTTAAGTCTTCAAATATTTTTTCAGAACTTTATACTATTTGTAAAAACATTGACGATGCTAAAACTTTAGCAGAGTATCAATTTGATTTGGAAAAAAAGATGGCAGATGCTTTGTTTACTATTAAAGAACAAAATAAGAAATTAACACAACAAGCAAAACAAGTAGCGATGGGTGAACTATTAAGTTTTATTGCTCACCAATTAAAACAGCCTCTAAATGGATTAGGGCTTTCAAAAGAGCTGGTTCTAGCAAACTTTCAAGATGGAACTTTAACTGAAGAGAGCATTAAAAAGTTTGATGATAGAGTTACAAAGCAGATTAAATTTATGTCTGAAAGTATTGATGAGTTAAGAAATCTTTTTAATCCTAATAAAAAACCTAGAAAATTTTTTCTTGATAAAGCAATAGAGAAAGTTTTAGAAATGGTTTCTATTCAAATCCTTGGCACTGGAATAGAACTTCGTACAGATCTAGAAAAAAACTTAAGGTTTGAAGGTTTTCAAAATGAACTAGAACAAGTGATGCTTAATATCATAAATAATGGTAAAGAAGCCTTAGTTGAAAGAAAAGTAGAAGAACCAGTAATTGAAATAAAGTCTTTTCAAGATGATAGATGTTATATTATTACAATTGAAGATAATGGAGGAGGAATTCCAGACTCTATTATTGAAAAAGTATTTGACTCTTATTTCACAACAAAAGGTGATGAAGGAACAGGTATAGGACTAAATTTAGCCAAGTTAATTGTCCAAGATAGCCTTCAAGGAGAAATCGCTGTAAAAAACAGTGATAAAGGTGCTTTTTTTACAATTAAACTTCCTATTTAAAATAACTCAATTCCTCCACTTGTTACACTTTGTGGATCTATAATAGCTTCAACTTGTTTACAGTCAGCGATTAACATCTGATCAAATTCATTTATATTTTCCGATGTTCTCTCTTCAAAAATTGAATATCTCCACTTATCTAAGTTTGAGGAGATACTATATAAGATTTCCTCTGTTTGTTCTATTTTGGAAAAGTCTCTGATCTCTTTTAAAGATTGACCCATTTTATGAATACTGTATCCTAAAAGTGTAAAATGAGAAATTCCTTCAATTACTTCTCCATAGCTAATGAATATTTTTGAGACTTCATCAACAGTTTGGCTGGAAGCTCTTGAAAGAAAATTACTTATAGTAAGATCTAGACTTTCATTAAGTGATTCTAACTGTTGATTTTTTATATCTAGATCTGTAGGATAGTTTTCATGAAACTCGTATGCAGAAATTATTTCTGAAGAGAGTACAATAGGCTCTTCTAGTTCTTTTATTTCAGTTTTTATATTTTTATCTTCTGTGTGTTCAGGAAAGTTTTTAAGAGTGTTTAGCTCATTTTCTAATTCTTCTACTCTTTGTTGAAGCTTTTTATTCTTATCCATTTCGGTAACTGTCATTTCAATCATTTTCTCTTCATATTGGCTAGTCAATATTGAATCAGAAATTTCCATACAGGTTCTATAAAGAACTTGTTCCAGTTTATCAATAGTAATTGGTTTAGAGAGAAATTTAGTAATGCCAATCTCTAGAATTTCTAAAAGTTGGTTAGATGTTTCTACAGAAGAGATGACAATGATTTGCTGAGAGTAACAGATATCTTTGATTTTCTTTATAAGTGTAATTCCATCCATTACAGGCATATCAATATCTGTAAAAACAATATCATATTTTTTTGGATTTTTTTCATAGAGACTAAATGCCTCTTGTCCATTAATAGCTGTATCGACTTTTTTAAAATAGTTTTCCAAAGTTTTTTGTGCAATAAGTCTTGCACTATCACCATCTTCAACTAATAATATAGTCTGTGTTTTACTATATTCTTGAATTAGTAGCCCCATATTCTACTCCTTCTTTTATATGACAAACAAAAACAGTGCCAATTATAAGTTATTCATCCTATTGAGAAGATATTATTTGAAGCTTCCTCTTCTATTTTTACAGAAACTTCTTTTAGTTTATGTTCGGAGATATTTTCTAGTAGTCCAGTTATATACTTTTTTATATCCTTTCTTTTTTTAAAAGGATAGTTCATAATGGAGTTTTCAATTGTAATTATTAGATCTTCAATTGCTTTTGTAATGTGTTGTTCTAAAAAAAGAATATTTTGAGTTTTTCCATAATAAAGTATATAGAGACAAGTTTTATAAACAACATAAAAGTCACCAATAAGCATATCAATTCCCCATCTTTGTCTTCTAACTTCTGCTTGTTGTAGCTGGGAAAGAATGATATTGATGTAGTCTATATTGTCTTTTATTTCATTAATTTTCTTTTTATAAAAAAAGCGACTAAAAAGTTTTTTGTTGATTTTTTCTAACTCTTCTTCTTGTATATTTTTTTCTCTTTGTACTTCTCTTTTTATTGACTTAACTTCTGTTAGTTCTTTTGTAACAAACTTCTCTCTTAAAAGGTAAGGACTTAAAAATTCATAGATAAGTTTTTCTGATTTAGAAGGATTAAGAAAAGATTGGAAATTATGACCTAAATAGATGTCAAAAAACTCATCAATTTCTTCTTTAGAGATCTTATCAATATTGATATCAATTTCGTTTTCAATGGTTTTAAGTGACTCTATATTAAATTGACTTTGACTACTTCCAGTGGTTAGATATTTTCTAGCTTTTTCCGATAGTTTTCGTAATTTAATACTATTCATAATACTCTTATTTTGATCCTAGCCTCAAGGGCTAAGATCTATGTTTTCTTATGGGTAGTATAATTAAATATCACTAAAAAAGTGAAATTTAAAAGTCCTTTTAAAGTCTTGGAACATCCCTTTTTCTGTAGGCTAGAAGGCTAATAACTCCTACAATTAATAGAAGAAAATATACAAAAGTTGGTATTGGAACTGGATCTCCTGTTGCATATGAATGAAGACCAGATAGGTAAAAATTCACTCCAAAATATGTCATTAAAATCGATGAAAAAGCCACAGTTGATGCAAATGCAAATGTGTAAATTGTATTAAATCCAGGAATAAATCTTAAATGGGTAACAATTACATAGACAACAATAGATATAAACGCCCATGTCTCTTTTGGATCCCATCCCCAATATCTACCCCAAGACTCATTAGCCCAAACACCACCAAGGAAGTTTCCAATAGTAAGCATAGCAAGACCTATAATTAATGAGATCTCGTTTATTGCTGTTATTTTCCTAATTTGAAGATCTAAGTGCTCTCTTTGTTGGTTTCTAAAAATCATTAGCGTCATAGCAAGAAGTCCAAGAATTGCACCAAGACCTAAGAAACCATAACTCGCTGTGATAATAGAAACATGGATAGTTAGCCAGTAAGATTTTAAAACAGGAACTAATGTTGTAATTTGCGGACTAATAAAACTTAAGTGTGCCACAAACATAAAAATACCTGCCAAAACAGATGTTGAAGCTAGTGCTAACATGGATTTTCTAAAAAAGATAATTCCAGCAAACGCAGCTGACCAGCCAATATATACCAGCGACTCATAAGTATCACTCCAAGGAGCATGACCAGAAACATACCATCTCATT
>JAOXRY010000421.1 GCA_025800305.1 Campylobacterales bacterium
TCGATAGAAAAGAACTGGTTAATATCCTCTACTTTGGTTATGGAAAAGTTTGTAAAGGTCCTTTTTTAGAGGGAAGCATTGGATTTAATAAAAGTGTAAAAACACCAAATGTCAATTTAGAAAAAGCTAGAAAACTTTTAAAAGAGGCTGGTTATGATAAAAATACTCCTTTCTCTTTTGAAGTAGCAACAAACTCCAATAATGACACAAGAATAAAAGTTGCAGAAATTATTCAGCATCAATTAAAAAAAATAGATGTAAATGTGAAAATAAGAACAATGGAGTGGCAAGCTTTTTTAAATAGAGTGGTCCACGGAAGAAATTATGAAACACTAATAATGGGTTGGAGTCTTCCTCTAATGCCAGATCCTTATAATCTTTGGCACAGTGATGCTGACAAAAAAGGTGGATTTAACTTTGTTGGGTACAAAAATGAAAAAGTTAATATGCTAATCGAAAAATCTGAATCAATTATTGATAGAAAGAAGTTAGACAAAAATTTTCAAGAGATTTTTAAACTTATTGTTAATGATTATCCTTATCTATTTTTATATATCCCAGATAGTATCTCTGCAGTGAATAAAAAGATCTCTCCTATTGAACCTAGTTTTTTAGGTATAGGTCACAATCGCCTTAAATGGGTAATTAACTAAGGATTTTTACAATACAATACCCACTTATTTTATTAGGGAAAGAACTAGGGTCTTGAGAACAAGAGAAATTGAAAGATTTGAAAAAATCTTAAACGAACAAAAGCAACAAATAATTAAAAACCTAAAAGAAACAGCTGAAGAGTTTAAATCATTAAACGCATCAGAGGCTAATGACGAAGCAGATCAAGCAAGTATTAGTGCTGATACTCTTATTGATTCTGCAATTTCTCAACAACAAAGTGGAGAACTTAAAGATATTGAGGAAGCTCTTAACAGAATGGCAAATGGTACCTACGGTATTTGTGATATGTGTACAGAAAATATCGATATGGAAAGACTAAAAGTTAAGCCTCACGCTAAATTTTGTATCGATTGTAGAGAGATCTACGAAAAAGAGAAAAACGGAAATTGAAATTTCTAATTAAAATTTTACTTATCTCAATAGCTATAGCTTTTTTAGCTGGTTGTTCTGATAAGGAGCCAGAAGCAAATAAACCTGCTTTATACTGGTATCAAAAGATCTTAAATGAAATAAATAAGTATGATCTCAATCGTGCTGGAGATGCTTATTCATCATTAAAAAGTGAACACTTTATGTCTCCACTTCTACCTGAAGCCACTCTTATTATGGCAAATGCCCACATAGAAAACGAAGAGTATATTTTGGCAAACTACTATCTTGATGAGTATTCAAAAAGATATGGAAATAGTGGGAATGTAGAATTTATTAAGTTTCTAAAACTAAAAGCAAACTACAACGCATTTAAGCACCCAAATAGAGATCAAAAACTTCTTCTTGATACTATTGATAAAGTGAAAGACTACACTTACGAGATGGAAGAGTCAAAATTTGCTCCTTACGCAAATACCATGTTAGCAACTTTGAAAATTGCAAATGGTAACATGAACAAAGAGATAGCAAAACTATATAAGAAAAAAGGTAAACAAGAAGGTTATGAACTATACAAAGAGAGATCTGAGATTGTAAACGAAAAAGGTATTACAATTAAAGAGCCTGATGTATTCTGGCTTCGTAAACTTGTTGAGTAAAACTCCTTATCTTATTATTAAATCTTTTTAGCTAAGGTGTTATACCTAGAAGCAAAATTCAAACAACTAAATTAATTTTAAGGAAGAACAATGGAACTATCCAACTATAATGAATTTCCACAAAACATACCAGTAATAACAGAACCAAATATGTTCCTCTACCCTTTTATGATTGCTCCTTTATTTCTTTCTGATGAAAAAGCAATTGAAGCTGCCAACTTTGCAATAGAAAACAATTTGCCAGTAATGATCTGTGCAACAAAAACCTCATCATTGGAAAACAATGACTTTGACTCTTTCTATCACACAGGAGTCATTGGAACAATTATGAGAAAGGTTATCTTACCTAACAAAAAGGTAAAGATCTTATTTCAAGGTTTTACAAGAGGTAGAATCATTACACCAATAGAAAACGATCTACTTCTTCTAGCACAAGTAGATCTAATTAAAAATAAACCTTTCAACGAGAAAGAAGCCATGGCCCTTCTTGAAGATCTTAAAGATAGAGTAAAGATCTTAGCAAGTGTAAGTAATTACTTTCCACAAGATCTACTAGTTTCTATTAATGAAAGTACAGAACCAGATAGAGTTGTAGATCTCATTGCCAGTACTATGAGACTAAAAAGAGAGCAGTCGTTCACTCTTTTAGATATGGAAGATGTTGAACAAAGACTTATTACTCTTATTGGATATGTTGCAGAGAGTATAGAAAGTGCAAAACTACAAAAAGAAATAAAGACAAAAGTTCACAATAAAATAGATAAGACCAATAGAGACTACTTCTTAAAAGAGCAGATGAAGCAGATAAGAAGAGAGCTAGGTGAAGATAATCAAAGAGATGAAGAGATAGCAGAGTATCTAAAAAAACTAGATAACAATAAAAAACATATGCCAGAGGCTGGATATAAAGAAGTTAAAAAACAGATAGAAAGACTTAGTAGAATGCACCACGAAAGTGCAGATGCCAATCTTTTACAAACCTATGTAGAGTGGGCTTTAGAACTTCCATTTGGAAAATTTTCCAAAGCAAAGCTAAGTGTGGCTAACGTAGAAAAAACTTTAGATACAGATCACTACTCACTGAAAAAACCAAAAGAGAGAATTGTAGAGTTCTTTGCAGTAAAAGAGCTATTGGAACTTAGAGGTATTAAAGACAAAAATACAAAAGGAACTATTCTTTGTTTTGTAGGACCTCCAGGAGTTGGTAAAACATCATTAGCAAATTCTATCGCTTCTTCTTTAAAAAGAGAGCTAGTAAGAATTGCTCTTGGTGGGTTGGAGGATGTAAATGAACTTAGAGGCCATAGAAGAACCTACATTGGAGCTATGCCAGGAAGGTTAGTTCAAGGAATTATCAGTGGAAAACAGATGGACCCTGTGATAGTTCTAGATGAGATTGATAAAATAGGAAGATCTGGAAGAGGAGATCCAACAGCAGCACTTTTAGAGATCTTAGATCCTGAACAAAATGAAAAATTTAGAGACTACTATCTTAACTTTGATATCGATCTTAGTAAAGCTATTTTTGTTGCAACAGCAAACCAGCTTTCAACAATTCCTGCTCCACTTAGAGATAGATTAGAAATAATAGAAGTAAGTAGCTACACACCACAAGAAAAATTAGAGATTGCAAAAAGATATCTAATCCCACAAGAATTAAAAAAACATGGTCTGAAAAAGATGGAAGTGTCTATAGGAGTTGCTGGACTAAGAGAGCTAATTGATAGACACACTAGAGAGTCTGGTGTTAGAACTTTAAGAAGAAAAATTGCAACTGTAATGAGAAAATCTGCAAAAAAACTTCTTGAAAATCCAAAAATTACTAAAATTTCAATTACTCCAGCCAATCTAAAAGAGTTTTTAGACAAAGAGGTATTTGAAATTGATGTTGCTGAGAAAAAAGACTATGTAGGAGTAACAAATGGTCTTGCTTGGACATCTGTTGGCGGAGATGTTCTTAAAGTTGAAGCTGTAAAAATCAAAGGAAAAGGAGTTATGGCAATTACTGGAAGTCTTGGTGATGTAATGAAAGAGTCATCAAAAATCGCTTTTAGTGTTGTTAAAACTCTTTTTGATAGCCAAAAACTCAAACCTAAATCAATAAAAGATCTTAAAAAAGATGAAGAGCTATATAATCAATTCGATCTTCATATTCACGTTCCAGAAGGTGCAACACCAAAAGATGGACCTAGTGCAGGTATTACTATTGTAACAACAATAGCTTCTATTCTTTCAGATCTTAAAGTCCGTTCAAATGTTGCAATGACAGGGGAGCTAACACTTACAGGAAAGGTGCTTCCTATTGGTGGCTTAAAAGAGAAGCTAATTGCTGCCCACAAGGCAAAAATGAAAACTATTTTGATTCCAAAAAAGAATTTTGAAAGAGATTTAGAAGATCTTCCAGAAGAGGTCAAAAAAGATCTGGAAATTAAATCTATGGATACAATAGAAGATGTATTAAAAGAGGCGTTAGTAAATTACTAACTCTCTTTGCCAAAACTATCAAACATAGTTAAGATTTTCTCATTAAACTCTAAAACAAGAATAACTTTACCTTCATACTCTATGATATTTTTTGCAGAGACTACATCACTTTCTGTTATAATATCTGGAGCTTTTATGCTATCTTTATCAAGATCTACAATTCTATCGATATGATCAACCGTTACTCCAAAATTTTTTCCATTTAAACTATATATTATTACTTTTTGATAAGCGTTAGTTAAAAGTTGGATGTTATCTATTAAAATCTCTATACCTTTAAGGACTTCTTCTTTTAACTGAGAAATTCTTTCCATTAGAGTTCTGTTCTTTTCACCTAAGGCTTTTTTCGCCAATGAATGTAATTCATAATGCGGATTATAAACTTTATTTTTTACAATATCCACAAATCCATGGTTATTACACTTCATACAACCTAAGTTATAGTCGATCCATTTACCAAAACCACATTTATGAGGATCTAGCTCTTTTGAAAATTCTTTGCCATTTTCTAAAGTATCACGAAGAGAGTCAACCCACTGGTGAATATCTTGACGTCCATCTTCTAAAATTTTTAATTGTTCATCTAGAAAACTTGGCTGTTCTGTTATTTTTCTAAGACTAAAAACTGGAATTACACTGTTTCTATAGTTAAACATCCCTTCCATAAATTCTGGGGCGTTTGCTACATCTTCCACATCTGTTTTTTCCATCACTTCTTGAATATTATCAAGATAAAAGGCAAACTTTTCGTTTTTAATTGCAGAAATTAGTAACTCCATGTATCATCTTTCAATAAAATATAACAATATTCTATCACAAAGTAATTATAAATTAAGAGAAAAACATGTATATTATGCCAAATCAAAAATCCAAAGGAAAAACGATGAAAAAATTCGCTTCTTTACTACTAGTAGCCTGTACTTCCACAGCATTTGCTGCTGACGGTGCTAAACTATACAAAAAATGTATTAGCTGTCACGGTGCAAAAGCTGAGAAAAAAGCTCTTGGCAAGTCACAAATCATTAAAGGTTGGGCTGCTGCAAAAACTATTGCATCTTTAAAAGGATACAAAGCAGGTAAAGGTGGTCCTATGAAAGGTCTTATGAAAGGTCAAGTAGCTAGTTACAATGATGCACAAATTGAAGCAGTTGCTAAGTACATTCAAGGTCTATAGACAACTTTAAGAGGAGATATTCTCCTCTTGCTTTTTTTTAAATTCTTCCACTTTTTTTTCTTTATTAATTGCACTGTTTAACTCTTCTTCTCCATCAAATAATGCACCATGAGTAAATTTATTTTCATCATCAAACTGTCCACCTCTTAGAGCCCAAACAAAAGCGATAATTCCAAAAATCCCTAAAACTAATGAACCTATTAATGATATAGTTAATGTTCCTGTCAACACTTTCCTTTTTAATATTTCTTCCAAATTTTACTTTTTTTTTATTTAATCCAGTGTATTAACTTCACCATAAACTGATTATGATTTTCAGTATCGTTATATAAGTTTTTTTTGATACTATTTTATTAACAATTTTTTATATTGTTTAAAATAAATTATAGGAGAACCTATGAAACAATACCTAGTGGTACTTGCTTTATTAATCGGTGCAAATGGACTTTTTGCTGGAAATTGTAGTAATACAAAAATTGACTTTACCTTTTATGGAGGAAAGAAAAAAGACTATATAGTTACTAAAAATACTTTTAAAAAAGTAAAAGTTACAGGTAACAAACTTTTAGGTGCAACTGCAGAAATTGATCTAACAAGCGTTGATACATCTGCAGATATGAACAACGGTAAAAATGGTGCGACAAATGGACCTATGTGGCCAGCTTCAATGGCTAATATAAGAAATAACAACACAAAAAACACTCTATTCAAAACTGCAAAAACAGCAAAAGCTAAGATTGTAAAAGTTTCTGGTGGAATAGCTAGTGTTGAGATTGCAATCAATGGTAAGACAAAAATAATCAAAATGAAAAAAAGTGGCAGTTCCTATCAAGGGAAGTTAAATGTTACTGATTTTTTACCATCTGCATGGAAAAACTTCGAAAGACTATGCAAAGGTTTTCATAGAGGAAAAAGTTTTTCTGAATTAGATATTTTCTTTACTCCTTCTAAATCTTGTAAATAACAATTTAGCCCTCTATTTTTTTAGAGGGCTTTCATTTTTTATTCTCAATGAGTTTCCTACAACCAACAACGAACTAAATGACATAGAAAGTGCTGCAACTAATGGTATAACGTAACCAGCAATTGCAACTGGAACCGTAAGAGCGTTATACACAAGAGAGATCAAAAGATTTTGCTTAACAAAGGAGTAGGTTCTCTTAGAAACAATAAAAGCATCTCTTAAGTTTTCCAAACTACTTTGTAAAAGAACAACATCACTAACATCAATAGAGGTATCAGCTCCACTATGCATAGCAATTGCGATATCTGACTTAGCAAGGGCAATAGTATCATTAATCCCATCACCAGTCATAACAACAACTTTTCCATCTTTTTTATATCTATCAATTAGATCTGCTTTTTCATTTGGAAGAAGTTTAGAGTGAATTTTTTCAATACCCACTTCTTCTCCTACACTTTTAGCAATCTTATCTCTATCTCCTGTCGCAATAACTACTTCAACACCTTTGGATTTAATAAACTCTATAGCCTCTTTTGCTCCCTCTTTAATCTCATCACTTAGGTAAAAAATTGCCAAGATCTCTTTTTCATTGGCAAAAACAAAATGGGAGTATTCACTTTTTAGATCCTTATCAAAAAAGATCCCCTTGGAAGTGATAAAATCTATATTTCCTCCATAAAAGATCTCATTGTCAATAACACCTTCAACACCTCTTGCTTTTATCTCTTTTAAACTAACATCTAAATTACTTGCTGTAGCTAAATATGAGTCAACTCCTTTAGCAATTGGATGATTTGTTTTTTTCAAAATTGAAGCTAAGATCTCTTTACTATAATCACCAAATTTTTCTTCTTCTTTTACTACTGGCTTTCCTTTTGTTATAGTTCCTGTCTTATCTAGAACTAAAACATCTGCCTTTGCCATTGTCTCTATATAGTTTGCACCTTTAAACAAGATTCCCTTTTTAGCAGCTGTACCAATACCAATAACAGTCGCAATAGGTGTAGCTAAAGCTAAAGCACAAGGACAAGCAATAATTATCACAGAAACAGAAACAACAACAGCTGTCTCAACGCTATCTCCAAAATACAACCACCCTAAAAATGTTCCAAAAGCAAGAGATAAAATAACAATAGAAAAATGTTCAGAAAGTTCATTTGCCTTCTCTTCAATTTTTGGCTTTTTAGACAGTGCATCTTCCAATAAAGAGATAATAGAATAAAGAGTAGAAGCTTTATAGTCTTTTAAAACTTTAGCTGTTATAAAGCCATCAATGTTACTACTCCCTCCTAAGATCTTATCATTTACAGAGACAACCTCAGGAATACTCTCTCCTGTTAAACTTGAGACATCAATACTGGTCTCTCCACTTAGAACTTCACAATCAAAAACAACTCTTTCACCAGCTTTAATCTCTAAAATCTCACCCTCTTTGACATCTTCAATAGCTTTTACTCTTTTTTCACCATTTTCAATTACAGTAACTTGAACAGGAAGTGTCGCTGTCAAAGTGTCAAGAGTATCGATGGCATTTTTCTTTGATTTAACTTCTAAAAATTTTCCAATTAAAATAAAAGTAATAATCATAGTCACAGAATCAAAATAGGCCTCACCGTTTCCAGTAAAAAGAGCCCAAAGTGAAAAGAGATAAACAGTTGTAGCACCAGAGGCTACTAATAGATCCATATTTACAATCTTATTTCTAAGACCAAAATATGCCCCTTTAAAAAACACAAGTCCACTGTAAAAAAGTGTTGGTGTAGACAAAAAAAGCTCAGCAAGATGAATATTGAATTTCATCTGTTCATCAATTCCACTAAAATATCCAAGATACCTTGCAATAGCAAGCCACATTACATTCATTGATGCAAAGATGGCAATAATCATCTTTGTGTAATACTCTTTTCTTTCTTTATAAGCTCTTTCTTCATTAATTTTTGCATCATACGGATAACCGTTATAGCCTATAGATCTAATAAGAGTAATTATTTGAGAAAGCTTGATTTGAGAATCATCCCACTTGATTTTTGCTTTATGGGTTGTAAAGTTAATATAGACATCAATAATTCCATCTTGTTTATCTAAAACTTTTTCATTAAGCCAAACACAAGCCGCACAATGGATTCCTTCTAAGATTAAAGAAACCTCATTAAGTCCGTCTTTTTTGGTTACATACTTATCTGTAAAACCATCAAGATCAAATCTTCGAATATCATCATCATACTGTTTTACAGGATCTAATTTTTCATCGCCTTTTTTATTATAAAAACTATTTAGATCTTCTTCTTGTAAAAGGTGATAAACTCCTTGGCAGCCTTTACAACAAAAATTTTTCCCATCATCTTTTATCATTACATCTTCAGGATACTCTAAAGAACAGTGGTCACATCTTATACTCACACTTTCACCCAATCAATTTTTTTCTCTCCAATATAACACAATACCCCTTTTACATTTTCGCTATTTTTTAAGGTTTTCACTGCGTTTATGTAGTTTATTACTTGTAGTTTATGTTCCTCTTTTTTACTTCCACTTTTATAATCACAAACTATATATTCACCATTGTTTTCACACAGTAGATCTATAACAAAATGTTTTCCGTCTAAAACTACACTTTGCTCTTTATATGTATTCTCTTTTGTTATCTCTAAAAAATAACTATCTTTTAAAAGATTTTCAACACTATTTCTTACTCTATTTATATCAACATAAAGTCCGTATCTATTTTGTGTAGATTTCAGTCCTATTTCCAAAGAACGTTCATTAAAATCACTGATAACTTCTAAACAATAATGTACAGCATTTCCAAAATAGATGTGATGAAAGTTCCCCTCAATCTCTTCCATTTCATTATGAAGAAACTCTTTTTGCTTTCCATAAGATCTAGAAGTTAACTTCTCCTCTTTTTTCTTCTCCTCTGAACGCTGTTCAAGTTGAAAGATCTCTTTCTCTCCAATCTTCTCCTCTTTAAGATCTAAAATCTCAAAAGAGGAGCTTTTCTCTTTAGCAATGATATAAAGCTCATTTTTAGCCCTTGTAAGAGCAACATAGAGAGAGTTAATCAAATCCTTCTCCACTAACTCTTTTTGCCTCTCTAATGCCTCTTTATACTCATTATCAAAAGATGCTCTTCCTTTATAACGGTAAAAGATCTTTCCGCTTTCTTTATAGTCAAAAATCAAAGAGTCTCTATTAACAGGGGGTCTTGAAGAAAACCTATCACAAACAATAACATGGTTAAACTCCAACCCTTTTGATTTATGAACGGTTAAAATAGAAATCCCATCTGCTTCACCTTTATCAATAATCTCACTCTCTTTTTCAATAGAGCTAATAAAGCTATGTATATCTTCAAACTTTTCCAGCAGATTAAAAAACTTAGAAAGATTAGAATCCCCACTAAAAAGCCCGTAAGTTTCTACTATTTTTTTACCAATATTTGAAACTCCACTTTTTAGATCTAGTTGTGAGATCTCTTCTAAGATCTCAGTAAATGGATCTTTTCCAATAATTCCATTAAAACTCTTTAGGTAAATTTCCTCTTTATAATAAAGGTATTTAATACACTCGATAATAGCTCTATTAACACTATGATTAATGAGTTTTCCACTATTATCAGTAATTACACCAACTTTTGGAAACTTACTTTTTATAAGATCTGCAACTTTATTTGAATCATCATTGGTATAGACCAAAATAGCAATATCTTCAGGTTTTACATTTCTATTTAAATGATCTTTTATAATGTCAACAATAGCTTTTTCAATCTCACTATTTATTCGAACCTCTACATACCCTTTTTTAGCATCCATTCTACTTTGCTGAGGGACAAAGTTAGGATAGAGTTCTTCAAAAACTTTATTGTTATACTCAACTACATTTTTTGAACTTCTAAAGTTGATTTTTAAAGTCTTATTTTCTAGTCCATACTTCTTCTCAGTCTGATAAAATAGTCTCCAGTCTCCTCCACGAAAACGGTAAATTGATTGCTTTGTATCACCAACAAAGAAAAAACTTTTCGTATCTATATTTGTATTCACACCCTTACCAGATACAATCTCTTCAATAAGTGGAGCTAAAATACTAACCTGCTGTTCAGAAGTATCCTGAAACTCATCAATTAAAATATGTTCAATCTTACTATCTAATCTAAAATAGATAAAATCTTTGTCAATTGAAGAGAGAATTTTCTTTGCAAAATAAGTAACATCTGAAAAACTAAGCCCTCCAAATCTCTTCTTAATATTTTTTGCCGTTTGTTCATAGATCTTATAGAGATTGATAATCTTTTCAAGAACAAAAGCCTCTTTGATTTTGTAGTATTTATTTAGAAGATCTTTTAACTGAACAAAATATTCATCCAATTCTTCACTGTAACACTTGGAAAAAGTGCGATAATTAAGAGTATTCCTTTCTAACCAGGTTTTAGAAGCAAGTTCC
>JAOXRY010000431.1 GCA_025800305.1 Campylobacterales bacterium
GAAGGTGATGATATAACAACGGATAGAGAAAAACAGCAAGAAGTTATAGAAGGTATTATCACAGATTATATGAAATCTCAAAATAACAACTAGTGATGGGGGAGAATAAATGAAAAAGATATTAAGTACTTTATGTTTGGCATTTTTGATAGTCATAATGACTTCTCCAAATTGGGGAGAGGCAGCTAGCAATATAGATTTGGGTGAGCCAGCACAAAGAGGGGTTGCTATAGGTATTTATTCAGGTGAAAAATATGGAAAAGAAGATGCAAATAGTGAAGATTCTCTTGATGCAGAGGAGAGATTGAAAGGGCTTGACATAATGGAAGAATATGTTAAGTATTTGGAAAAGCAGGGTCAAAGTGTAAGTACTATAGAGTTACAGATGGCGATGGACAAATATGATTCCGAAAAGAGAAAAGAAGATAGTGATTATGAAGGTTACAAAAATATAGTAGATAGATATTTTAAGCTTCAATTTTTAAAGAGTTATGAAGATACTAAGGATTCGGAAAAAACAAAAACACCTGAAGAGTTGGGTGAAGAAAATGGTAAAACAGCAGGGGAAAATGCTGGAGAAATAGCTGGTAGAAAAGATGCTAATGATGAAGAAAAAAGTGACTGGGAAGAAGCTATACTTAGTTCAGATAAAATTGAATCCTTATATGATTTAGATAGAGAAAATTCTGATTATAGAATTGCATTTTTGGCAGCTTATAGAAAGGCATTTAAAGAAAAATATCAAGAAACATATAGTAAGGTAAATTATGAAAATTCTTCGGGTGGTTCTAGTGAAACGGAAACAGATTTAGAAAAAAGGGCTAAGGACAAAGGAAAGACTGCTGGAGAGACAGATGGTAAAAAAGCGGGTAGAAAA
>JAOXRY010000447.1 GCA_025800305.1 Campylobacterales bacterium
AAACAATATATCAAAGTCATCGTTGAACCTTTCTTTTATAGCTTTTGCATAAAAATCTCCTAGTTTTTGTAATTGTCTGCCATTCTTATAATTGCCTGTATTGATAAAAAAAGGTGTTTTTCTTCCACTTTTTGTAGTAAAATCGCCAAAAGTAAGTACTCCACATTCAACCATAAATTCAATAAATTCTTGTTTGTATCTTTCCATTTACATCGCCCTTTCTTTATCCCAACACCTAAACTATATCTATTCTAAAATAAGGCTCGCAATTATGCAAGCCTTATTTTTTCAAACTATAATGCCATCTACTGGCAACAAATCCTATTTTTCTTTCTACTGCCTGTGCACTAAGAGTGGCTTCTACAACTAATCTATCATCAGAAAACGGTTGCACTTGAAATTCTTTCAAATTCCAAGACTTTTGACCCTCAGCTGCATCTAGAAAATCCAATAAATTAACGCCATAGAATCTCACCAACACATCACCATTTTTCCTACCAAATAGTCTAAAAGAAAGCTGTTTTCTCTTTTCGTGAAACAAAAAATCTCTAATTTCTACATCTTGATTTCTAATGGTCTCCAAAAAAGCTTCTATATGCACAAACA
>JAOXRY010000459.1 GCA_025800305.1 Campylobacterales bacterium
CAATAATCAGAATCAATATTCCATTTACCACAAAAAAAATCCCTTTTTCTATAATTGAATATTGATTCTGATTATTGATATATATATAATTCTCCTTTGGAGTTTAAAATGGAAAAAATCATACAGTGTGAAAACCTAACCCACTACTACGGTTCAAGAAAGATCTATGAAGATATATCTTTTGATGTTAATAAAGGAAAGGTCGTTGGACTTTTAGGAAAAAATGGTGTTGGTAAAAGTACAACTATTAATATTTTAATGGGTTTTTTAAAACCTACAGCTGGTCAATGTACAATATTTGGAGAGGATTCTACAGATCTTTCTCCCTTATCTAAAAGAAAAATCGGGCTACTTTATGAAGGTCATGTTCAGTATGACTTTATGAGTATTGAAGAACTTGAAATTTTTTATAGTGGTCACTATAAACAACAATGGAAAAAAGATTTTTATTACAACTTAATTGATAAACTTAAAGTTCCGTATTCTCAAAAGATAAAACACCTCTCATGTGGACAAAGATCCCAAGTTGTTTTAGGTCTTATTTTTGCTCAAGATCCAGAGCTTCTGATTCTTGATGACTACTCTATGGGACTTGATGTTGGATATAGAAAGCTTTTTGTTGACTATCTTAGAGACTTTGTGAAAAAGAACAATAAAACAGTCTTAATGACAACGCACATTGTTCAAGATCTTGAAGATATGATTGATGATATTATTATTTTAGACAATCAACAGCCTCTTCTTACAATGGAGATGAAAAGCTTTAAGGATGATTTTAAAAAATTCACTATCTCTGACTCTAGTAAACTAGATGACCTACCAAAAAACAGTATAGTCTCAAACTATGAAGGGTTTAACAATGACCTGATTTTATACTCTTTTGAAAATGAAGATAAAATCAAAGAGTACCTTGAAAACGAAAAAGTTTCCTATTCAAAAATCAACTCTGAAAATTTAAATTTTGAAAATGCCTTCTTAGGCTACACAGGGAGGTACTAACAATGGGATTTATTTTTCAAAAAGAGTGGCTAAAAACCAAATATATTTTAATAGGATCTTTTGCTGCTATTCTTTTCTCTTTTATCAACTTTATAGTTTCAATAGATAATGGAATAGAATTTAATAAACCAGCAGTTTATATCAATGGAATCGTATACTATGAACAGTTTTCCTTTGGTAGCTTTTTACTTATCAATGTTATAATTGCAGGGATCTTAGGACTTTACCAATTTTTTAAAGAGAGAGAAAATGGAAGACTAAGAATCCATCTTCACCTTCCTTACACCTATTTTCACAACATCAACTCAATGGTAGCTTTTGGAGGATTATCTCTTTTGGTGATTTTTACAATTGAGTTCATCTTATTTTGGGCTTTTGCCTCTTACTATTTTCCTGTAGAAATTGTTTCTGTTCTAAGTGTCAAACTGATAATCTCTTTTTTAATAAGTTTTGCAACATACTTTAGTGCTCCAGCTGTGATGGTAGAACCAAATAAAATCAAAAACATCGCTT
>JAOXRY010000100.1 GCA_025800305.1 Campylobacterales bacterium
TCAAGACTTGTAGAAAGAGTTATTCTTGTATTTTTCGTTTTTTTCACCCCATCAATTGCTATCTCTTCATCTGTATAGCTATCAATTTTTGAAGAGTATGACTTTTTCATTCTCTCAACATACAATTTAATAAATTCTTGCTTTTTAGATCTGTTAAGACTTCTCCACACTTTTTTTCCAAGACTAAGTTTCGCCATTAATTCAAAGTCAAACATAGGAGAAATAGTGTCTACAATTTGTTGATTTCTTTTATCTTTTGAGATCTTTTTATTTTTTACAATATCAATTACTTTATCTGACTTTTGAATAAATAAAAATGTAACTCTATCCTCATCACTATCAGCAAAAAGTGCTGTAACTAAAAAAGTGAATGTCAATAATATTTTCTTCATTTTTACTCCGATATAAGTTTTTTTCTATTTTGTTCATAAATGTTTTTTAAAAAAGGATAGAGATCTACCGCATCCTCTTTTATACTTTCATAAGTACCAATCCTTAAAGACTCATCATTAACCTTATCAAAGACGGTAGCTCCTAAGCTCTCTTTAGAACTGGAAAGGAGATTATACCCTCTTTCTGAATAATAATAGGTTAGATCTACCATATAATCAGGATAAAGACTAAAAGTATCCCTAAGATTAGAAGGTCCTAGAAAAGGAAGAACAATATGTGGTCCTGCACCAACTCCATAATATCCTAAAGTCTGTCCAAAATCCTCTGGGTGAGGTTCTAATCCAAAATAACTTTTAGCAGGATCAAAAAGCCCTAAGATCCCAATAGTTGTATTAATTACAAATCTTCCTGTCTCCTCTGCTGAGTTTTTAAATTTTCCTTGAAGAAGGTTATTTACAAGTCTTATAGGGTAGAGAATATTATCAAAGAAGTTGGCTACACTCTCTCTTGCTGGGGTTGGTACAATCCACCTGTATCCCCTTCCAACAGGATCATACACATAGACATAAACCTTATCATTAAAAGTTGTCATTACACGGTTAAATCCTTCAAAAGGATCTGACTCTTCTTCTACACTAGTCTCTTCTTCAAACTCGTCAAAATCTTCAAACTCATCTTCTTGAGATGTAGTTACATGCTCTGTTACATTTGTTTCACCTTGAACATATGACAGAGACAAAAAAAATGTAAATAAAATAATTAGTAAATTTTTCATAAAGGTGATTATAACTTTTTTAAAATAGATTCTCTTCTAGTTTTTGCTCCATAGCAGTCCTGCCAAAATCGATTAAACTTTTTGCTTTGTGATAGTCAAACAGTCCACAAATATTTACAGGAACTTCTATCAAAAGATCTGGTGGAGTAGCGGCTAATTTATATCTACCTATGGTGTGTTGTAGCATACTAAGGCTAGAAGATGTTACATCTACTGTACTCATTGAATTTTTATTGCTATCTAAATTAAGATACTTTAGTGCACTATCAAAAATAGATTCTTCAGGTTCATCTTTGAGATTATCTTTAATTCTTGCACCATCTAATGAAACAGCAATAGTAAGATCTGAATGATCTGATAAAGTTGGTGTCACAGGAATAGGATTGACAACTCCACCATCAACAAGAATCTTTCCATCATAATCAACAGGGGTAAAAACACTAGGAATTGCCATGGAAGCTCTCATTGCTGTTAGAAGCTTTCCTTTTTGAAACCAAAACTCTTTTTTATTGCTAAGGTCTGCTGCAACTGCAGTAAAAGGAAGATTGAGTTCTTCTATATGAATTTCACCAATGAGATCTTCAATTCTAGACATTATCTTTTCTCCACTCATAATACCGCCAAAAGAGAAGGAGAGATCCATCAACTTTACAACATCTAACTTAGAAAGAGAGAGAACCCACTCTTTATATTCATTGAATTTTCCAGCACAGTAAATTCCACCGACAATCGAACCTATAGAAGTTCCTGAAACTGAGACTATTTCGTATCCAGCTTCTTCTAAAGCATCTATTACACCAATATGGGTAAGCCCTCTAGCTCCCCCTCCTCCTAAAACCAGTGAGACTTTTTTCCCCATTTCTAACCTTTAAAATCTTATTCCAAAAAGGAAAAAAGGCTGAAGTTCTGAATAGGTACTACCAATTCCAAAGTCAGCAATATCTGTTTTTTCTCTCTCTTTATCAGAATTACTTAAACTTAGATCTCTATCAATAGCATAAAGATACCTATAAACTCCACCAATATTAAAAATAAGACCTTTATAGATCTCTCTTTCATACCCGCCAAAAGCTGTCATTGATGTGTATAAAATTTTTGAGTAAGAACCTCCATAGGTTTTAAGAGTTGCATTTCCTCCACCTATCATTCCACCATAAAAAAGTGTACCTTTTGATTTGCAACCTTCATGGTACTTAACTCTTCCATAAGAGATGTCATTTGATATTAAAAAAACAGTTTTATCCTCTTGGGAAAACCCATCACACATACCTAAAGAGTATATTTTAGTAGTACTATTACTATCACCCTTTTCAAAGCCATGATAAACACACTGTTGATTAGAACCAAATTTATACTTATAGTCTACAGCAACAGCAGCTGTAGCCAGTAACATTATTATTAAAGTTCTAAAAATCATAACCAACTCCAAATGCTATATTTACTACATCTCCTAAAGTAAGAGTCTCTTGGTTTTTATACCAGTTGACAAGATAAAGGTCTATAGTTCCAACCTCTATATAGGCTTTCACATCATTACCAAAAAAGTCTCTTTTACTTTTCAAACCAAGATATGGAAGAAGATGGATTGAAGTAGCTTCATAATAGTTAGTTTCAGGATATTCATCTCTAAAAGTTGACTGATACCTTTGATTTAGAACATGCATTAAACCAATACCGTAGTACATTTGATTTTTTGAAGATAAATTCCAAAAATCTTTATTGTATTTGATAGCCAAGGTATTAATATTTACTCCACCATACTTTCTTGGAACATAACCATAGAAAAAATCCCAACTAGACTCTTTAGAAAGATCTCCACCAATACCAATAGAAACAAGTCCAATATTCCCAAACATCTGTAACTTAACTCTGTCAAAAAACAGATCCTCTTTACTAAATAAAGAGGTAACAACTAGTAAACTAAATAGAAATTTTTTCATAACTGACCGTATGACTTCCGCCACTATATGTGACACTTACCTCACAGTAGATTTTCCCTTCTACTGTTCCATTTGTTAAATATGTTGTTCCTCCTACAGTTTCAGCGACATGACCATGATTATGCCCATTAATAACCATTTCAACATTATAAGTACTCATTAAATTTTTAAATTTTTCAATTTCACTACTGGTAAACCTTTCTTCTTGTAAAGGAGGAATATGACAGACAATGATGATAGGTTGACTTCCATCTGATGAGCCTAATTGACTTTCAAGCCACTGCGTATCAGGAAAAGCATCTCCAAACTCCCAGTTATTATTATTTAAAAAGATAAACTTTGCACCATTGTATTCTAATGAGTAGTTGTAAGCTCCATAGAGCCTTCCATACACTCCCCTTCCATTGGTTAAAGCATCGTGGTTACCAATTACTGTTAAGTATGGAAGATCTGCTTCTCTAAGGATTTTATCACCATGTTCATACTCCCATCTTAGTCCTTGGTCTGTAATATCACCAGCGTGGATTAAAAAAGAGTATTCATCTCTTCTCTCTCTTATTTTATTTTGTACCTTTGTAAACTCATCATAAAAATTATGAGTATCAGAAACAACAGCAACTTTAAAAGATGTATTTGTCTTTGCAGAACGACTAAGTATTGAATTTAGATTTGCATTGGTAATTCCTGATTCCTCTGTGATTATCTCATATGGCGAAGCTTGAAAATATTTTGAATCACACCCTGTAAAAAGCAAAGATCCACCACCTAAAGCTAAAAACTCTCTTCTATTCACATTCTCTTCTTTCTATTGGGATAAAAATATTAAATTTAGCACCCTCTCTAAACTCTTTATCTAAATCTAATCTTCCTTGGAAAATCCTCTCAATAATAATTTTATTATAAAAAAGAGAGAGTCCAACATCTTGGGTCATAAATTTAGTTGTATAGTAAGGTTCAAATAGTTTTTTTCGTTCTTCTTTTGTTATAGGAACCCCATTGTTTGTTATAGAGATTTTAAAAAACTTATCCACTTGAGTTAACTCTATATCAATTTTCCCACATCCATCACACTCTCTTTTCACAATAGCTTCTTGAGCATTTAAAAGTATTGAATAAATAACTTTTTTCAAACTACTTTTAAATCCTTTAATAGAACAATCTTTTAGATCTGTTGAGAATGTAACATCTATCTTCTCTTTGGTCTGTTCAATATGAGTAAGAGAAAGAACATGGCTCTCTTGTAAGATCTCCAATAAATCAAACTCACCT
Organism: Campylobacterales bacterium; assembly: GCA_025800305.1. Classification (GTDB taxonomy): domain Bacteria; phylum Campylobacterota; class Campylobacteria; order Campylobacterales; family SZUA-545; genus JAOXRY01. The sequence continues at coordinate 4,378 of JAOXRY010000100.1, forward strand.
TTTATCTCATCAGGATTTCCAAGGATGTTCCTAAAACTATCAATTGTCTGAGAAAGAGTTCTTGTTTTTTCATTTATTTTATGAAGCTCTTTTTTAATTTCATCATCTATAACACCTTTATCTTCTAAAATCATCTCTATTGTGTCTGCAGAAAGTGAAATTATGTTTAAAGGCTGTCTCCAATGATGGGAAATTGAAGAGATAAGACTAGCCATAGAATTATGTCTATCAATCTCTGAGATTTGAAGTTCAATCTCTTTCTCTTTTTTTATTAATGAGTCTCTATCTGCAACTTCAACACAGGAGAAAAAAATGTAATCTATCCCATCTAATTCAACAAAAAATAGAAAAAGCTCCATAAAAAGCCTATCTCCATTTTTACACTCAATTTCAGCTTTGTGAAATAAGTTCTTATGAGCCTTCAAAATCTCCACTTCTTTTGCAAAAGTTTTTTTATCTATAAATATTGTGGAAAGAGTTGAGATATCAAGATCTACTATTTCACCTTTACCATATCCAAATAAAGAGGAAAATCCATTATTAATATAAACAAACTTCATACTTTTTGGATCAATAACACCAACAGGAACATTTAAAGAGTCAATAATTTTTCCAACATTTTCTAACCTCATCTACTCTCCTTAGCTTTTAAATTTCCAAACAACAGAAACTCCTCCCCATCCAACTGAGTCATCTATAGGTGTATCACTATCAAATGGTCTGTGGGATTTCAACTTATAAATATATAATATATCATTATAGAAAACTTCAATAGATAAAAATCTTCCACTAAGTGCATCTATAGGTACAAGTTGGTGCTTTGAAGAGTGATCATGAATATAAAAATAGTCTATTTTATTAAAAAAAGATCCTAAAGATACGGTCCAACCAAAGTTATTTCTTTTTTCAAAATTCAATAGCCGACTCTCTCCACCACCTATAAAGTTTTCTGTTGTTTCAAACCCATAGGAAAAATTTCTACCAAAACGTATAACACTATCAACTTTATACCCACGGTAAAACATTCCATAACTCCCTAACAAACTACCAACCCACTGAAGCTCTCCCAATGAAAAGTCAGCTATAGGAGTTTTATAGCCAAAACCTAAAGAACTATTTAATAAAACTTGATTTTTTAGTTGATGTTGCCAACCTTTTGGTAGATCATCTCCAATAACAGTATGAACAAAAGTTTGTGCTTCTTTTGCTTGAGTTATATTTCCTACCAATCCTAATTCAGCAGAAAGTTCTACAAAATAGTTGTTTTTAACTAAATATTTACCGTAAGATAAACCTGTATATCCTGCATAAGGAAGATCATTAGGCTGGAGTTTTTCTTCGTTAATATCTGAAGGATTAAAAACAAGATAAGAAAAAGTCAAAAAACTTGTTTTTTCTTCTTTTACATCCTCCATTTTTGTATAAAAAAAGCCATTGGTATAGTATTTGTCACTTGCCATAAACCAGTCATTTTCAACTGTAAAAGAGGAAGTTTTTGAAAACAACTCTATTACAGTTAAAATAACTAAAATTACTTTTTTCATACTCTAAAAGCGTTCTAATTTTGCTTTGCTTCTCTTGCAATAATCTGATCTTTATCATAAAACTTTCGAAAGAAAGCATCAATAGGATAAAGAATCTTATAAATCGCAGGAACAATAAAAAGTGCAAGAATTGTTGAACTTAAAAGTCCACCAATAATAGCAACAGCCATAGGACTGTTAGACTCATGTCCAGCACCACTACCAAAAGCTAAAGGAATCATTGCAAAAATAATTGCCAAAGTTGTCATAACAATTGGTCTTAATCTTCTTTCACCAGCTTCTAAAAGTGCTTCATCAACACTTTTACCATCTTTTATCGCTCTATTGGCAAAATCAACGATTAAAATTGAGTTTTTACCAACCATTCCAAGAAGTAAGATAATACCAATCATTACAAATAGACTAAATGGTTTTCCTGTTAAAAATAGAGCTAGAACAACCCCTATAAAAGATAATGGCATAGCTACCATTATAATTAAAGGTTGAATAACTGATTCATACAGTGATGCCAAAATAAGAAAAATTAAAATAACTGCAAGTCCAACAGCCGCACCAAATGCTTTGTTAGTATCAGCCATGTTTTCGATATCTCCTGTAAATCTATAAGTATATCCTACAGGAAGTAGAGCATCCAGTTTATCTCCTACAGCTGCAACAACATCACCAACTGGTATACCGTTTAGATTTGCTGTTATTAAGATTTTTCTTTCTCTATCAAACCTATTGATTGAAGCTGTTCCTAAACTCTCTTCAAATTTTACAACCCCTTCTAATGAAACCAATTCTCCAGAGCTAGTTTTAATTTGAATCCTTTTTAGATCCTCTAAAACCATCCTATTTTCATCAGAGAACCTTACAGTAATATCAAACTGTCTTCCTTCATCTTCATAGGTACTAATAGCACTATCACTTGAAAATGATGAACCAAGGGCTAAAGCAATATCATTGGCACTAATTCCAAGTCTTTTTGCATTTTCTCTTAAAATAGAAATTTTTACTTCTGGTTTTCCTGTTTCATAGTCTGTATCAATATCAACAACACCATCAACTTCTCTTAATAGACCTTGTACTTTTTGAGAAATCTTATCCAGTTCACCAAGTTCAGGTCCTTTTAATACAACTTGTACAGGTGCTTGTGTACCACCAGTATCAAAATCACTTACTTTCTCAACTGAAACTTTCATACCTTGGATTTTTCCAAACATCTCTCTATACTCTTGGATTATCTCTAATTGTCCCTCTTCTCTTTCTGTAACAGGAACTAATTTTGTATAAATTCTTGCTTTGTGTGCATCTTTAGCTGTGTTGTATCCAACAGAGAATATGGTATATTTAACTCTTTCATCCTCTTTCATCTTTGCTGCTAGTGGTTCTGTTTTTCTTTTCATCTCATCAAGACTAATTCCAACTGGAGCTTTAATAAACACTTGGAATTCACTATTATCCTCCATAGGAACAAAATCACCACCAACATGTTTTAAAAGTCCTCCAACAACAAAAATCATTGCAAATATACCAACTATTGTGAAATATTTAAATCTTATAAGTGGCTTTAAAAGTTTTACATACATCTTATCCATCATCGCTAGATATGGCTCTGTCATATGGAAAAACTTACTCTCTCCACCTTTTAAAACCCTAGC
>JAOXRY010000116.1 GCA_025800305.1 Campylobacterales bacterium
TACTGTCCACAGCTGCGGTATTCATGAAGAAGTTATCTTTCCTTTCTTATATTGTTTGTCCCTTTATCCGGTAGCCTTCTTATTAAAATAGCAATCTTTTTGTGGGTGACTTTCTTCAGTGATGATGTACTGTAAGTCTTGTTTTCAGGTCATCTTCATGCAAAAGTACCTTTGCTTTGGCTAGAACTAAACAGTTGCCATTTTAATAAGAGTCGTCTTTCTTTATTGAATTTAGCCTGCCCGGTAATAAAGTATAGTCATTGAGTTTTCCAAATACATTGATTGTTTTTCAAGCAACCATCAAACATATTGAAAAAACATGGAAAAAAACACATTTTTTAATACTCTAAAAGCCCCAGCCGCACGGAAAAAACAATATTTAACATCAGAAACAAAAAGACTTGAGAAGATCAAGATGTACGTTTAGATATTGGAAGAAACACCCATGGATAAAAAAACGTGGAAGTTAAATTACTTTAGGAAGAAGGCTCCGTATGAAGATAAAAAGACATATTTTCTTAAGATATGTCACTTTCAATATGCCCAAAGAATATCTATTGTGTTCTAGTTAGAATTTCAAATGAAACCTCCCCTACAACTACATCTTAAATCTTAAAGAAAAAAAACTAATTTTCAAGAATAAAGGTATTTGGTGATTGAACGAAGGTTCTTTTTAAAGTAGAACTGCTCCACAAAAGAGACGGCAATAGTTCTAGTTTAAGAAACATCACTTCAAATAGCACAGGCTC
>JAOXRY010000122.1 GCA_025800305.1 Campylobacterales bacterium
TTCTTTCTTGGCTATATAACCCAAAAGAAAAGCATACAATTGAAGAGATCTCAAATAAAATATTAAGATTCCCAGTACCTAATAACAAACATGGTTCATTAGAATCCAGAGCAGAATACCAATCAGCAGCTGCAGTAACACTATTTAAAAGTTTTCCTATATTAAAAAAGAGACTTTCAGACAGACTGATTGAGATCTACGAAAAACTAGAAAAACCTTTTATAGGCACACTTGCAAAGATGGAATACCAAGGAATACATGTAGATAGAAACAAACTAAAAGAACTAGATAAAAAACTAGAAGAGGAGATTTCCTCTTTAGAAGAAAAGATAAAAAATTATGCTAACTATGATTTTAATATTAACTCACCAGAACAACTAAGTGGTTTTCTTTTTGATTACTTAGAGCTTCCTAAAACAAAAACTACAAATACAGGACATTGTTCAACAACAAAAGAGGAACTATTAAAAATAGAGAATAAACATCCTGTAATTAGCCTTATTTTACAATATAAGGATGTTTACACACCTAAAACAAAGGCGACTACCCCTTTGCTTGAAAAAGCAAATAGATCATTTCTACCTATCGTATATAGCAATTTCGATCATTGCGGTACCGTAAC
>JAOXRY010000161.1 GCA_025800305.1 Campylobacterales bacterium
AGTTTGATAAACAGAGGTACTATCATTTTTTTGTTGATAACAATATTTCACAAATTATTTGTACTGGTGAATATGAAGACTTTGTTAATGAAATCTATTTTGATGGAAAATCAGTCTATGATGATAATCAAGAAAAGATCTATTCTACAACATCATATTTTGGAAGTTCTACAGTTTTTAAAGGAATAAAAAGTAAAGAAAAGGTAGATTTTTATGTTAATGATGACTTTATAGATAAAGAGAAAAAGTTTCTTCGAAGCTCTATAGTTAGTTGTATCGACTCTTATATTCATAAAGTAAAAGAAGATAGGCTGAATAAACTTTTGGAAAAACCTTTAGTTGAAGAGCTTTATAAAGCAGAAGAGAATAATGATGCAAACTTTACTATCGATGATTATCAAAAGCTAGGAATAGAAAAAGTCTCTCCATTAAATCTTGATAGCAAATTAGCCCAAAAGATCAATGAGGTAATTAATAGTGATCAAGCTTCTGCTTTGGATGTAAGAGATGATCCTAGAAATTTACAAAAAATAGTTACAAATTTAGCTATTCTTAAGAAAAGAGATCTAACAAAGTACACAGTAGTAGAACTTGGTGTTGAGTATGATTTAAAGCAGATGAAAGATCTTGGTATTACAGAAAATCTTATAAATAGATTCTTAATGAAATCTAGGAAAGTTGATTCCTCTTTAAGTTTGAGAAGATTTCTTTCTAGTTTGATCAAACTGGATAAATCTCTTGATAATAATATTTATATATTGACAAATAGTGACTATTTATCTTTAGGGCTAGATGTAGATAAAGGTATTAGTCAAGGAATTAATGATACTTTAAAAAAATCACCTTATTCAAAAGCAAAGGTTAGAAGAGAGCCAATTTTTCTTCATAGTATTGTTGATATTTTCCAACGAAGCAAAATTGGAAAAATTACCAACGAAGATCTAAATGTTTTAAATGTCAAGCTTCCTATAGGTATTGATAAAAGTAAGTTTTTAAAAGGTTTAAATAGTGTTTTAGCTATAAGAAAAAATGTAACTTCACCTATAGAGATACAAAGTGTTATAAACTCTTTGGAAAGGTTTAATCAAGCAGATAGAAAAAGAGATGGTAGATCTTTAACTATTTTTGATTATGGAACCTTAGGAGTTGATATTGCCAGTGTTAATAAAAGAGAGTTAGCTATTTTTATAAATGATAAAGAGCTGATTGTTAATCAACCTGAAAAACTCTATAAATATTCACTATTTTTGAAAAACATATTTCTAGGTAAGCTTACAAAAGAAGATCTTATAAATCTTGAACTGGAAGAGTTTCAAGAAATATTACCTTGTATCAACTACTCTTTAAAATTAAGAAGCTTAGAAAAAATGAGAAAAAAAGAGGTAGAAAAATTAGCAAAAGTCATAAAAAACCTCCGAGAAAATAGAAGTTTTCAAATAACAAATAGAACTTTAAAAATTTTAGGAATTAAAAAACTTAATGGAAAACAATTTGCAAAAAATAGAGATAGAAAGTTAATCGGTTTTATAAATCAATGGAAAAAAGACAAAAAACTTTCGAAAAATTGTGTAGAACACCTTCACAAATATACCGTTTCTTTGGAAAAACTTCATGAAAAAGAGTCTTTCAATAAAGGGGATCTAGCTTTAGAAGATCTGAAAAATTTAGAAGTAATTTCCTTTGACAGTAATGTTTCAAAAAAGTTTATTCAAGCTGTTAATGAAGTGATTAAAATTGACTATTCCTATACTATAGAAATTAGAGATGGAACAAAAGAATTAGATCAAATTGTTAAGTTTTTACAAACTTTAAATGGGGACTTTAAATATGCCCAATTAAGAAAAATAGGACTGCCTAGGGTTTTCTATAGTGATGAAAAGGATTTAAAAGTTCTTTTTGATAACTATAAAGAGGTTTTTTATTCTCCATTAACTCTGGAGGTTTATATTGATTTAATTGATGATTTTTATAAAAAAGAAAAAAGAAAAAATATAAATTTTTCTCTATCAAAATATCAAAAACTTTTAAATAAAAAAATAACTAAACAGTTAGCAGAAGGTTTAAATGATTTTATTAACTCTTCAAAAAAAAGAGTTTTATTTAAAGATCTAATGAGAGCTGCAGATGGAATAGATAAGCTTTCTCAAGGTGAAATAAGTGAAAAAGAATTTCTCTTTTTAGGTGGAGCAAGAGAAATATTAAAAAATAAATTTTTTGATTCACTGTTAAAAATCTTAAAGAAAAAAGATAAAAAAGTATATAAAATCTCTAAAGTAAATAAGATAGCCCACTCTTTAGAAAAGTTTTATAGTGTTTCCAGTGATAAAAATACACATATACTTTCTATAGAAGATATGAATAATCTTAACCTTGTAAAAAGAGAAAGATTCAAACATGTTTACACAAAAGGGTTTTTAAATTATTTTTTTAGTTCCAATAAAGATCTAGATAACTCTTATAATTCTATCAATGCAGTGGCTTTTTATGATGATGGAAAGTGTACCCCTGAAATTATAAAAAGTGTAGGTTTCTTGAAAAATAAATCTTTAAGTGGTAAGGTTTTTTGTCAAAACTATAAAGAATTTTTTCATAGGAAAAATCAAAAAGAGCTGGAAAAGATAATAGAAGTTTTTGAAAATATTATAGGAAATAATGTAACTTTTGAAGATCTAAAGTTCTTAGGTTTTAAAGTGAATTTAAAAAAAGAAAAAGAAAATATTGTTATTGACGATCTTAATAATAGAATTAAAGAAAAACAGTCCCAATTGAAAAAAATCCAACTTGTTAAATCCTCTATTTCTGGGAAAGATTGTGGTGGATTTATTTTTATTGAGTTAATGAACAAGTCACTTAAAAAATGTTATAATAGTGAAAATCTCAAGTTAGAGGATTCTTTTTTGGAGGAGTTTTTGCTATCAGTAGTAGATAGCACCAAACCAATAAGAGTTCGAGAGATAGAAACTGTTATAAAAAACATAAGAAAAGTAATGAATGCATCTAAAGGATTGGGAACTTTAGATGCTGAAGATTTAAATAGTCTAAAATTTACTAATGTTGATGGAAGCAGTATTAAAGAAGAGCAGATGGCTGTTATTTCAGAGCATCTACGTGCAGGGGGAAACCCGAATGCTTTTGATACACTATTAAAAAGTATTGAGGTTTCTTTTGATAGCTTAAGATAGAAAAAGAGGACCACTTGGTTAAGTATCTTGATAAAAAAGTCGTAATTCAAGACGACATTAAAAAGGGTGATGCTGCTAGCGTTTTTGTTCGGCCAGGAGATAAAATTGAACTTGGTTTTGACATTGCTAGTGTTGATTTTAATATAGTTGGTGGTGATATTGTTTTTCAACTGCCTAATGGTGGAGAACTTATTTTTGTTTCAATGGCAGTTCTTGCTTTTGAAAAAGATGCACCATCTTTTGTCTCTTCAACTGGACAAAAAGTTGAACTTTCAGATCTTATAAAAAATATCGATGAAATTGGTGAAGTTCCTGTTGATGGCACTTTAACAAACTCCTTAGTTAAGCTAGAAAACGAATTTGCTGATGCTACTTTAGAAGATGTAACCAAGAAAAAAAGCCCTCAAGATCCTCAAGAAAACCAAGGTGTTTCCCAAAACCTTGAAGAAGCAAAAAAAGATAATGACGAAGAAGATGCTGCTAAGTTAGAAGAAGATTACACTGGATATTTTGACGCTCCTGCCAAGTCAGAATCACCAATTATAGAATACAATCCTCCAGCCCTTTCAGAAGCGGCACCTATTCCTAAGTTTTCTTCAGATAATAGTTCTTCTGTAGACTCACAGTTAACGTTGGATGTTGGAGTATATCATAGTCAATCGGTGGTTGATGGCTCTACAATCTATGGCGGTGGTGGAAGCCATCGTTCGACAATTGACTCTTCATCAGAAGCACAAATTGAAAAAGAGTTTTTAGATTTTAGTGATCAGAGTAAAAAACTAACAATTCATGCTGATAATCCTGAGCTTTATAGTGATACGTTTCTTTCCAAAGTTTTAAAAGTAAATCCAACACAGCCAGTTGGTTTCCAGTTGACGCAGATAAAACTTACTGGTTTACCTGATGATATCACTGTTGTAAATGGTGAAAAACAAGATGATGGCAGTTGGATTGTTTACAAAGAAGGAACTACAGAAGATGGTGAACCTGTAAAAGGTTTTACAATTGGAGAACAAGGTGCAGAGATTGTTTTAAAATATAATTTACCTTCTGTAACAGATGGTTATGATGGAGATCTCTTTGCTGCAAAAATTGATGTTAAATCAGAATATGACATTAATAACGTTCCTGAAGAAGAAAGAGCAGGAATAAATGAACCAGATATTAAGATCTTAGATGAAGTATCAGTAATTGCTTTAAAAATTAAAGATGCGAAAACTGCAGATGATTATGAAATTTCTAAATCTGACATTAATCAGCTAGATATTTCTAGTTTTGAGACAGATCCTGTAACAGGATTGTCAACACCAATTAATAAAAATACTATTAAAGGGTTTGTACTATCAACAAATCCTAATGATAACTACATTATTGCATCTCAAGGAGATACTACAATTTATGGTAGTAATATTCTTGATACTGATGATACTTTTATTGGTCAAAATGGAAATGACACGATTCACGGTGGTTTAGGTGATGACCTTATTGAAGGTGGAGAAGGTGATGACTACCTAAATGGTGGTAGTGGTATTGATACGTTAAGTTATGAAAATGCAGATGGTTATGTAAATATTGATCTAAGTAAATCTACCCCTCAAGTGACAGGTTCTGTTGGAAAAGATACTATCGAAGGTTTTGAAAACATTAAAGGTTCTAGTCATAGCGATACATTAAAGGGTGATGCTGATGTAAATACAATTTATGGTGGTGCTGGAAATGACTCTTTAGATGGTAACAGTGGAAATGACACTCTTTATGGAGAAAACGGAAACGATACCTTAACTGGTGGAGAAGGTGAAGATCATCTTTTTGGGCAAGGAGATAATGATACATTTCTTGGAAGTAAAGGAAATGATGTTATTGATGGTGGAGAAGGAAGTGACACATTAGACTTTAGCGGTGCTACTGGATCTATTGTTATAAATATGGGAGATGGTCAAGTATCATCTGATGATAATTCTGGTTTTGACAAAGACACTTTTACAAGTATAGAAAATATTACTGGTGGTGGTAGTGATGATACTATTGATGGTGATGCCAATAATAATACTATTTTAGGGGGAGATGGTAGTGACACTATCAGTGGTTATTTTGGAAATGATACTTTAGATG
>JAOXRY010000174.1 GCA_025800305.1 Campylobacterales bacterium
AAACCAAACCGTCCTATTTAATCGAAATCAGTTTTCATCTGTTCGTGCAAAAGAATATTTTCTAGTGAAAGAGAGGCTCATTCCAAGGTCGCTGCAGTTGGAGGTTTCTGGTGAGAAAAATATGAAAAGATATATTTGTAATTTTTCGGCAGAATGCGGCCAAAACCTGTGCAAATTGTATTCCGCAAATTTTTATGATCTTGGGCAATGAAATATAATTGTCTTGAGGACAACTAAGCTTAATTATAGGAGAAAATATGAAATCTATATAATTCATGTTCAGTTGACACGCTGCAATATGCTTGACTGACCGTACAATGTCTTACGTAGAAGAACTAAGAATTTTACAAGTAAAGGAAAGCTATGTTTTAGCCCAGTTACATGGATGACGCTGTTAACGGGGTTCACCTTATCTCTATGTAAACAAGCTCTTACAATGAATCACACATGTAACAACACTAGTACCCGTCATCGATAGGCACTAAAATTACATTGGTAAAGCAAAACATCTTTTTTTTTGAAAAGTCAATGGCTATAGTTTCAAAGAAATCTTCTCAGATTTATGAGCCAAACAACTACGCATTGCCTACCATTTATTCTTTAAATTGTACCATAAAAACTGCAATACCTTTAAGTCTCTTTTCTTTAGATTTAAATTGACTCCTACAACAAAAATCAAAGTTATCATAAAAATACAAAAGACAATGCTAGTAAATGTTTCATAATATATCACTTTAAGAAAAATTGTTTCTACTTTCATTCTTCTAACTGGCTTTGTTGTCTTTCTATACCTTTTAAAAGTCTTAACGCGCATTATAGGCGAACCAGTTACTTTTTGGTCTATCAATGGAATCTACAAATTGAAGAGAACAATCTTTACTCTCTGAATAAAATCTGGAAATATAAACCTTTCATCATACTTTTTAATTCTCTAAGTAAAACCAACAGACTAACATTTATCAAACTATTGAGTGTGTGTATCAAATGTACAAGTATAACGCTGTCATCTAATGTTTGAATCTTTTGCTGACATGTAAAAACTGAAACCTTCATCTAACTTTTAAGTCTATCCATAAAATCTTCATGTATAAGACTGTTATCAATTTTTTTGCGTCTGTAGCTGAAATATACAAAGTTTAATGTTCATTTCACTTTTGACATGCATTCTGGAACCTAAACTTTATCTAACTTCTAACTCTAAATCTACATCAAATTTATACGTGTAATATTAACTTAATTTTTGAATCTTTTTATAGATTCTTTAAGTCTAATGTTGTTCTAACTTTTGAGTCTGTGGATGAAATGTGCAAAAACAATCTCTATCTAACTTTTGAGTCTCTGCATGAAATACAAAGTCTAACTTTCACGTTTAAGATTAGCAGTAAAATTCGCACATATAATGTTTAGCTAAATTCTGCAAGTCTCTAATTCTTCTCAATTTTCAACTTGAATACCCCATTCTTCTCTACGTTTCATGTAATATTGTTTGCAAAAAGACGAAAAGAGTTCAAAAAATAAAACGATTTAAAAAAAAAGTTTCTTCTTTCAAAAAATACTAACATTTGACATTTAAAAAGAAAATTACGAATACTCACCTCCGTTTTCCATCGTGTTGTTTACTGTTCTTTTTTTTCTTTTCAGATGACTTATACATGATTTCTCCCAACGTCTTCTGTTTGCCAATTTTCTGCGTAGTTCTTTTTATACACAAAACACAAATGACACAATTATC
>JAOXRY010000218.1 GCA_025800305.1 Campylobacterales bacterium
CCTAGATCTCTTGCATACGCAAAAAGTTCTCCATGCCACTCCCAAGGAAGAGAAGCCTCTTTATAAAGATCATAGAGTTTTTTATCATCCCATAAAGTTCCACCTTTAATAATAAAGTCTTCTTTATCACAATCAATAGTAAGAGTATCTGCCGTATAAGTCTGTAGCTTAATTGCATTGGCACCTATATCATAGGCAGCTTTTATAGTCTCTTTGGCAATATTAATATCTGAACCATGATTAGCACTCAGCTCTGCAATAATATATGTTCCATCTTTATTTAAATCAAAACTACCTATTTTCATGTTTTAACTCCAATCTTACGATTTCTTGTCCATTTTTATTCTCTGTTGAGACTTTTTTAAAATTAAAACTCTCATACAATTTAATCGCTTTTTCATTATCAAAAAAAGCCTCTGCAAAGATTTTTCTTAGACCTAGTTCTTCAAAACTATATTTACAAATTAAACTCATTAGATCTTTTCCAAAACCTTTTAATTCTGGATTTGTATAAAGTCCAAAATCACAAGTTCTTTTTTCCATATCCATATTTGTAAAATCAATCACACCAATATACTTTTCTGCTTGTTTAACTAAAAAATACTTTTTTGTCTGACTTTCTTTAAGAGTCTTTACAAAACTAAGATGATCATTTATTAAGATCTTATCTTGTGAATACATCCATTTAGAGATCTCTTTATTATTACGCCATGTTAAAATTAATTGATGTAGAGAAAGTTCAAGATCTACAAAATTAATTAACTGAAAATCACCCATTTTCTTTGTTTATCACTTCATACATAATTTCAGCTCTCTTCCAGTCTTCTAGCGTATCAATGTCTTGAACTAAATATCTTGGAAGA
>JAOXRY010000261.1 GCA_025800305.1 Campylobacterales bacterium
TGAACATATTAAAGATCCAAAATTAAAAGATGAAGTAATGAAGGAAGCAGGGATTAATTGGATAAAGGAAAATCCAACTGATTGGCTTATTTTAGAACTTAAAAAATTAAAAAGGCTCTATAGTCCAGTTTTTTATGACAAAGGTTATGATAAGTGGTATTACAACTTAATATCTATTCTAAGTTATGGAGTAATTTTTATATTATTTTTATTTTCATTATATAGATACCGTAGTAAATTTACTCTCTACTCTCCAATGCTTTTGTATGCTTTTCTTTTAACAGGTGTCCACTTAGTTTTTATCGCTTCAATAAGATATAGACTTCCAATTGAACCATTTATGATTATAATGGCTAGTCCAGTTATTTTAGATATTATAAAGAGATATGAAAAAACTAGTTAAACTTACCATATTTATTGGAATTATTTACTATTTACTAAAAGACATAAATTTTAGTGAGATCTTAAAAGCGTTTGAAAGTTACTCCATTCTTTGGAGTTTTATTGTAATGCTATCAGTTGTTTTAAGTGATTATTTTTTAAGTCTTAGATGGCAATTTTTAACAAAATTCAAGATCTCTTTAATGGCATCATTTGAAGCAATAGGGATTTCTGCTTTTTTAAATTTTATTCTTCCTGCAAAGACTGGTGAGTTATCGAAGATCGTTTATCTTAAAAAATTTTATAAGTTTAGAAGCTCAAATGCGACTGCCATACTTGTTATGGAAAGGGTTTTTGATGTGCTTATATTGGGAATCATAACTCTAATTATGGCACTTTATCTGTTAGAAATAGAAGGTGCGGTAAGGTATTCATTGATTACAGTATTAGTAGTGCTTTTATTTTTTGCTATGTTAAGAAGTAAAGGGGTAAGGAAGTTAATTAGATTTATACCAAATCAAAAATTAAGACATTTTGTATTTAGAACTTTTAAGCATACTTTTTTAATCAGTGAAAAAAAAGATCTGATGAAAAACTTTTTTTATTCACTATTAGTTTGGATGAGTTATTTTCTAACAGTCTATCTTTTTTTAGTATATGTAGCAGGATTTATGCTTACTTTACAACAAGTGTTTATAATCTTTGTGATTTCATCAGTTGCGATGAGTATTCCTCTTTTACCTGGAGGTATTGGCACATATCAAGCTGGTGTTGTTTTTGCTTTAGGTATATATGGAATAGGAAAAGAGGAAGCACTATTAGCGGGTATTTTACTCCAAATTTATAATTTAGTTCCGTCATTTATTGTCGCCGTATATATTATAGAAAGAAAAGGGATTTCGTTAAAGAGTTTTAAAAATGAGTGAATTTATAAAAGATTATTACACAAACATGCATTCAAAATTAGATTTAAACAGTGAGAGTAATGGACATAGACTTTCTTTAACATATAGTCTAAGGGAGGCATTAATTACTAAAATGCTCACAAAGTGTATTTTAGAAGATAAAAACAGGATTTTAGATGCTGGCTGTGGCAATGGCTACCTTTACAATAATGTCATAAAGCCACACTTTCCAAATATAGAGCACTCTTTTGGGATTGACTATGTAAAAGAAGCCGTAGAAATTGCAAGGAAAAGCTTTACAAAGGCACAAGAAGGAAATGTATTAGATCTCCAAAAACTTGTCGAAGGGGAGTATAGCTTTGTCAATTCTACAGAGGTTTTTCTATATATTCCTGAAAAAGATAGAAAAAAGTTTTTTCTAGAACATATGGCAAAAGTGAAAAAGGATGGTTATTTTCTTTTAACAGTACCTAATCTTGATTCAATATATAGAAAGTTAGTTAAGCCAGAAAAAGAGCTATTTCCTTATCATTTTAACCAAAATACTATCTTGGAGTTAAGTGAAAAATTAGGTTTAAATTTGGTTTCTAATTTAGGGATAGATATTTTTAAGAATATTTACAAACTTGATAATGGATTAAAAACTTTTATCTCATTTGAATTGGCATTTCTTTTCAAAAAGAGTTAATTAGTGGTATACACAACAAGTTTAATTCATAACTGGCAAAATCTATTATCAAAACTTTACGGATATAAAAGTAGTGATGGCTTTACTATTATTCCTTCACTAACAGGAGAGAAAACTCTTGTATACACTCCGCTATTAAACTATACAGATCTAACACAAGTAGAATCAGTACCAACAGAAAATTACATAATCAAACTACTCAACTTTGATTATCATGATTTTCAAGAAAACGATCCAGTAACAATGCGATTAGATCTCACTAGTGATGTTTTTGATACTACAATCACCTCAAAATGTAGAAACCAGATCCGAAAAGCGGAAAAGTCTGAATTAGATCTTAAAATTGGAAGCTTAGATCTTTTAGATGATTTTTATCAAATATTTAGAGATACAATGAACAGATACGGTACACCGGTTTTTGATAAAAAACTATTTCGACTTATCTTGGAAAACTCAGATTCAAAAATTATCATTAACTATAAAGATGGAGAGATAGCATCTGGATTGATTCTTATTTTTGATGAAGAGATAGCTTTTGTACCATGGGCTGGAAGTAATCCAGTGTTTTCAAAGGTATGTTCTAACCATATGATCTATTGGGAGGCTATAAAACTATCAAAGAAAAAAGAAAAAAAGATCTTCGATTTCGGAAGATCTCCATATGGTGGGGCAACGTATAGTTTTAAAAAGCAATGGGGAGCAAAGCCTGTAAAGATTGATATTATCAGAAATAAAGAAGAGGATATCTATTCTAAATACTCTTTTGCTTCTAAGATCTACAAAATGACTCCTAATTTTATTACAGATTTTATAGGTCCAAAGCTCTGTAAATATTTGGCAGATCTGTAATGACGCCTCTTTACCCCCACTTCTCATATAACTTTTCAACAAAAGAGTCTCCAATTAAAAATCTCTATTTTTTAAATAGTGGAAGAAGTGCTTTAGAACTCATTGTAAAAGATCTGAAAAACAAATATAAAGAGCTTGTCTTTTTAATACCAGCTTTTACTTGTACTTCTGTTATTTTTGCTTTAAATTCTCAGGAAGTTGAGTTTGATTTTTTAGATCTTGATGAGAGTCTCAATTTTGATAAAAGAGATCTAGAAGAGTTTTTAAAACTCTACTCTAAAAAAAAGATAGTGCTTATAGCAACTGCACTTTTTGGTTGCCAGCTAAGGGAGTATAAAGATCTCTTGGTAATAGAAGATAGAGCGCAAGGGGAGTTAGACTTTTCCAGAGAATGTGCGTATCAATTTACAAGTTTTGGTAAAGGAAAGCAGATCTCTGGTTGGAATGGAGGGGCTGTATTTACAAAAAGTGAGACCTTTCAAGCTTTAGTTTCTCAAGAAAAAAGAGTTCATGGATTTGTAGTTAGTTATCTTTTGTCTACGGTTCAAAAGTTTATTACAAAATATTTTTACTTTTTTATAGAAAAAAGTTTTCTAAATCCAGAGAAAGAGTCGGAAATTGTTTTTAAAGAAAACTATATAGCTCGACTTTCACCAACTAAAATAACTTGGATCTTAAAATCTTTGAAAACTTTTAATAATGAAAAAAGAACTCAAAATAGTAAAGAATATTCCCAACTTATAGCTGATAAGTATCTTTTTAAAATAAAAGGAGATGCTCTTTTAAGATATCCTATTAAAAAAGCTATATTCTATTCAGGGGTAACTTATATGTATGATTACAGATATACCTATGAGGTTGCTAAACGTAAAAGAGGAAAAGATCTTAAGATCTCAAGAATTTTAGCGTATGAGAGTTCTTTTCTTCCTACTCATGATTTAGTAAATACCTCTTATATAGAAAAAGTTGTAAAGTTAACAAATGAGCAAGATTAGAGAGAGTAATCCAACATGGTTCACCATCGATATCGAAAAATTAGATGATTCTAATTTTGATATTAAAAATATCCGTAATCTTGATCTAGATTATGAGAAGCTCCTTTTTAATTGGCTTGAGTTTTGTGATGAAAACAGTATCTGCTCAACAGGATTTATTTTAGGTTCTTTTGCAAAAGAGTTTCCTCATTTGGTGAAAGAGTTTCACAAAAGAGGTCATGAAGTAGCGTGTCATGGACTCACTCATGAGCTTGTTTACAATCTTGATAAAAAGCTTTGGAAAGAGCAGACAAAAGAAGCAAAAAAGATTTTAGAAGATCTCATCGGCGATGAGGTAAAAGGATATAGAAGTCCAAGCTGGTCTTTACCTTTTGATGAAGAATATTATGAAGATCTAATAGATCTTGGATTTAAGTACAGCTCTAGTTATTTCCCCTTTAAAACATATATGTATGGACACAGTGAAGATAAAAAGTTTCCCTTTAAGATAAAAACAAAAATAGGTGAGATAGAAGAGATTCCTGTACCTAAAAACATAATCCCATTTAGTGGAGGATTTTATCTAAGAGCCTTACCAATCTTTCTTCAAAAAATTCTCTTAAAAAATCTCAGAAAAAATGATGTGAAACCTGTTGTTTATATTCATCCTTATGAGATGTTAGAGAAACATCCTGTAAGTTTTTATAAAGATTATTATAAAGTAAATAAAGATTTTATATTAGCATTTTTTTCAACCTCCAAACCAAAGGATAAATTACAGATCTATGTGTAGCATTGCTGGCTATTATAATCCACAACTTTCATTGGATGAATATATTAAAATAAATAGCAAAATGGGTCAAAGAG